>DASUTP010000387.1:0-9569 GCA_036374515.1 Chryseolinea sp.
GGGGCGGTTAAAGTGAATTTCTTCCGTCTGTGAATTCAAAACTACGCATTTGATTGGATAGCGTCAGAACCACTTTTATATTTGCCTTGTTTAAAATTAATCTAAATAACGATGTCAGGGCGGATTAAAAGCGTCGCAGAAATGCGGCCGGGTGAAGTAGCGGTTGTTTCGGGATTTACGGATGAACATTTATCGGTGAAGCTGATGGAAATGGGCTGCTTACCTGGAACAGTGGTGCGTTTTAATTTTACCGCTGCCTTTGGCGACCCTGTCTGCATAAGTATTTCCGGCTATGAGCTGTCACTGCGCCGCGAAGAGGCCTCTACCATTTCGATCGTCAGCTAAATGGTCCATTCCAAGAAGATCAAGGTGGCGTTGGTGGGGAATCCGAATTCCGGGAAATCCTCTTTATTCAACTATCTCACGGGTCTCAATCAAAAGATAGGAAATTTTCCCGGGGTAACTGTTGAAAAGAAATCGGGGGTTTCTAATTTATCGGAAGACCAGATGGCCGAGGTTATTGACCTCCCGGGAACGTACAGCATTTATCCGCGAAGCCTCGACGAGCAAATTGTCGCTGATGTTTTATTAGATCACCATTCTCCGGCAACACCGGATAAGGTGGTCGTCACGGTAGACGCCACAAATGTCAAACGTGGATTTCTGCTGCTCAGCCAGATCATCGACCTGGGCCTGCCGACAATACTAGCGCTAAACATGATGGATCTCGCAGCCAAGGCAGGCATCAACTATGACCTTCAGGCCCTTTCAAAAAAGCTGGGTGTTCCCGTTATACCCATCAACGCGCGAAACGGCGTTGGAATCGACGATTTGAAAAAAGCAATTGCCCGGCCGCTGGCACCTTCAGACCATCCCATAAATCCCATTGGCAAAGAAGTTCTGGTGCCCGTTAAAGAGTTGCGCGATCAATTGGGCATCGACAACGACTACGAAGCGTACCAGTTCCTGGAACAACCCAAAACATTGCATTTTCTTAAGAAAGACAAACTGAAGATCGTTGAGGAGATCAGGAATAAGCATGAATTTTTTCCCGGCAAATATCAGGGCGCTGAAACGATCCAACGGTATAGCTACATACAGAACCTTTTGAACGAAGTAACTTTAAAATCTTCCGACCATACATGGAAAAAATATTCCGCATGGCTGGATAGGATCTTGCTGCATAAAGTGTGGGGCTACGTTATTTTCTTCTTTATATTATTTCTTATTTTCCAATCCATCTTTGCCTGGGCGCAGGTACCGATGGATTTTATCGATACGTTGTTCGCCAAACTGAGCAGCTATCTGATTTCTGTTCTCCCCACCGGACCACTAAGCAGCCTGCTGGCAGAAGGCATTGTACCCGGGATTGGCGGGATTCTGATCTTTATTCCTCAGATTGCCATCTTGTTTGCCTTCATCTCGATCCTTGAAGAATCGGGGTATATGGCCCGCGTTGTTTTTATGATGGATAAAGTAATGCGAAAATTTGGGCTGAATGGAAAAAGCGTCGTGCCGTTGATGTCTGGCGTAGCCTGTGCCATTCCGGCCATTATGGCGACGAGAACCATCGATAACTGGAAAGAACGAACCATCACTATTCTGGTTACGCCCCTGATGAGTTGTTCTGCCAGGTTACCCGTGTTTGCTATTCTTATTGCATTGATAGTACCCAGCCAAAAGGTGCTGGGCTTTTTCAACCTGCAGGGTATCGCACTGATGGGGATGTACCTGTTGGGTTTTATTGCAGCCATCGCCTCGGCATGGGTGATGAAGTTGCTCATAAAAGTCAGAGAGCGAAGTTACCTCATCATGGAATTGCCGACTTACAGAATTCCGAAATGGTCCAATGTTGGTTACACAATCGTTGAAAAAACCAAAGCATTTGTTTTTGAAGCGGGAAAAATAATCCTGGCGATTTCAATCATACTTTGGGTACTTGCGAGCTATGGGCCAGGCGAGGAATTCAATAATGCAGAATCAATGGTGCTGGAGGAATCCAAAAACTTACGGTTGACTGAGAACGCCCTTGCCGACCGTATTGCCGCATATAAGCTGGAACATTCCTATGCAGGAATCATCGGAAAAGGCCTTGAGCCCGTAATCAGGCCGTTGGGTTATGACTGGAAGATTGGCATAGCATTGATTACCTCCTTTGCTGCCCGCGAAGTTTTTGTAGGAACGATCGCAACCATTTATAGTATAGGAAGTGTGAGCGATTCGGACACAGCTACCATCCAGGAGCGACTGAAGGCAGAAATTAATCCGGAGACAGGCGGACCGCGCTTCACACCAGCCGTTGGGTTTTCATTGCTTATTTTCTATACGTTTGCCATGCAATGCATGAGCACGCTCGCGGTGGTATATCGCGAAACGAGAGGCTGGAAATGGCCCCTCATTCAACTGACCTATATGACAGTATTGGCGTACGTCTCAGCTTTGCTAACCTATCAAATGCTTTCGTGATCATGGCCTAGAAATTTCTTCATTGATCCGGATGATTTAACGCCTTTGTTTACCTTTAATGTAGCTAACCCTAAAGTATGCGTGTCGTCCATTTGCTTTTTGTCGCCACGGTTTTTTACTCCTGCAAGAGCGAAAAAGACAGCCAGAATAAGTTTAGCGATCACGACTTAATTCGGATTGCAGATTTACAAGACCGCAGGTCAGGCGATAGCTTGATTGCTTACTTTACCCACGACAACCCAGTCCACCGTAGAGAAGCAGCGCTGGCATTTGCTTCAGTCCAGGATTCAGTTTACGTCGATCATTTAGGAAAACTACTTAGCAGTGATGCTGATACAACCGTGCGTATGGCTGCGGCATATGCCATTGGCCAAACTTCCTGTGTACGAAGCGAAGAATTGTTGTTTGAGGTGGTCAGCAAAGAAACAAATATTTCTGTTCAGGCGATCGAAATAGAGTCATACGGGAAAGTATGCCGGACATGGAAATTGGATGTTGCCCCAGTCGATTCGGTGTTGTCTGCGGCTACTGCATGGGCATACTATCGCATGGCAGTACGGGGGATAGCAGATCAACCGCTCAATACGAAAGCCAGCGTATTGTTAACATCGCCATTTAAGGCAACGCGACTGGCTGCAGCGCACTACTTTTCACGCGGCGCGAAAGATTTCGACCAGTTTAAGGATCTGTTAATAAATGTTGCAGGGCAAGACAAATCTGCTGATGTGAGAATGGCAGCTGCTCTTGCGTTGAGAAAAATCATTTCCGGTTCAACACTTGCAGCCGCAGGCAACATTGTAAAACATGACGCCGACTATCGCGTGAGAGTAAATGCCATCCGTGCACTGCAGGACCATCCCTTCGAACAAACAAAAGATATTCTCCTGGCAGCGCTGATTGATTCAAATGTCAACGTTGGGATCGCGGCTTCCGAAGTAATCAAAAGCAGTTTGACGGCAGCGTACTGGCGTGAAGTGGTAGAGGTCGCACGTTCAACGGAGAATTGGCGAATAAAAAATAATCTCTTTGAAGCAGCGCTTTCGGTCTCCCATGAAAGGGAGCTCGCGGAAGAAATTCAATCGAATTATCAAAGTGCGAAAAACCCTTACGAAAAGGCGGCAGCGCTTACTGCATTGCGACATGTAGCGGATTCATATCCATTTATTGCAGAAGAATTATTTAAGAACAGCGAACCTGTACTCAAGACATCTGCCGCATTGGCGCTGGTCGAAATGAATTCAACTCCAAATTTCGACAAAAAACTACGGCCGAAGTTTGCTGACATTTATCGCAAAGCGATCGCCACCGGAGATGCTGCAGTCATTGGGATTATTGCTAGCACCCTTGCTGATTCTGCTTTGGGATATAAATCTGTAATCACAGATTTCAACTTCTTAAAGGAGGCCAGGAAGAACTTGTCGCTGCCGAAAGACTTTGAGTCGATCGCTCCACTCGAAACAGCTATCGCCTATTTTGAGGGTGAAAAGTCTAGACCCCTTCAAAATTCTTTTAACCATCCTATTTCCTGGGACCTTGTAAAAAAAATTCCCCGTGATCAAAAGGCAATAATCAAGACCTCGAAGGGAGAGATTGTCATCCGGCTTTTTGTCGAAGAGAGTCCGGGATCCGTCGCTAATTTTGTCGCGCTGGCATCGGCAAAGTATTATGATGGTAGAGTCTTTCATCGTGTCGTACCCAACTTTGTCGCGCAGGCGGGATGTCCACGAGGTGATGGTTGGGGCAGTGAAGCCTATTCAATCCGATCTGAATTTACTTCCGGTCGGTACAGTACGGGTAGTATAGGTATGGCGTCTGCCGGAAAGGACACCGAAGGTACACAATGGTTTATTACGCATTCGGCCACGCCGCATTTGGAAGGGCGGTATACGCGCTTTGCCGAAGTTGAGCAAGGCCTTGATGTCGCCCATAAAATTGAAGTTGGAGATGTAATTCTTTCAGTAGAGATTATGGGCTTCAATCCCCTTTGACTTTTGCATACATCCGCTAACTTGCGGGCTAATTTTCACACCTTTGGTAAAATCCTTCAGCAATAGCAAAATCGGAATTTTAGGAGGAGGCCAGCTGGGGCGTATGCTTATCCAATCCGGTATTGACTTCAACATTCCATTTGCTGTGCTTGACCCCGATCAGCATGCCCCTTGCGCTGGTCTCGCCGAATTTTCACATGGTAAACTTACCGACTTTGACACTGTAGTGAAGTTTGGTGCGTCCTGCGATATCATCACCATAGAAATCGAGAATGTAAATACTGCTGCACTTAAGGAGCTGGTGAAGCGGGGGAAAAAAGTATTCCCGCAGCCGGAGGTCATAGAATTGATCCAGGATAAAAGAACTCAAAAAAAATTTTACAGCGACAACAATATTCCCACGGCTGAATTCCTGCTTGTGGAAAATGCTGCCGACGTCATGGCGCAGGGGGCATTCCTTCCTGCCGTAAATAAGCTGGGGCGCGAAGGATACGATGGCCGTGGGGTGCAGATATTAAAGGGCAAGGAAGACCTGTCAAAAGCATTCGATGCTCCTGGATTACTGGAAAAATTGATTCCTTTTGAAAAAGAAATCGCGGTGATCGTTGCCCGCAACGAGCGGGGTGAGGTAAAAGGTTTTCCTGCGGTTGAAATGGTGTTCCATCCTGTGCAGAATTTGGTTGAATACCTTTTTGCTCCGGCGGACCTGCCGGAGAAAACATTAAAGACCGCCGACACTATTGCCCGTTCCATCATTGAAAAGCTTGATCTCGTGGGTATATTGGCCGTAGAAATGTTTGTAACGCGTGAGGGTGACGTCCTGGTGAATGAGATTGCACCACGGCCGCATAACAGTGGGCACCAAACGATCGAAGCCAACGGCACATCTCAATATGAGCAACATCTCCGCTCAATTTTGAATTTGCCGCTTGGAGACACCAGCTTGATACTCCCCAGTGCAATGGTGAATCTATTGGGTGAGCCTGGGTTTGAAGGACTGGCGCAGTACCAGGGGATTGATGAGATCATGCAACTTCCGGGGATTCACGTCCATCTTTACGGAAAACGATTGACGAAGCCGTTTAGGAAAATGGGGCATGTAACGATTGTGGACAAGGACATTGAACAACTAAAAAGAACAGCAAATTTTGTAAAGCAAACTTTAAAGGTTACCGCGTAATATGAGCAAGCCACTAGTCGGGATTATCATGGGCAGCCAATCGGATCTTAAGATCATGAAGGATGCTGCGGAAGTATTGGAAGAACTTGGGGTCTCCTACGAGCTTACCATTGTATCGGCCCACCGCACACCCCATCGATTGGTTGAATATGCTTCGAATGCCCGTTCACGTGGTTTAAAGGTAGTTGTTGCAGGCGCAGGCGGAGCAGCGCATTTACCGGGAATGGTTGCCTCGCTTACAAGTTTACCGGTGGTGGGCGTTCCTATAAAATCATCAAATTCCATCGACGGATGGGATTCAACCCTTTCCATTCTGCAGATGCCGGCAGGAGTGCCCGTCGCAACAGTCGCCTTGGACGGAGCCAGGAACGCAGGCATCCTGGCAGCGCAAATTATAGGGACGTTCGATAAAGCCGTTGCGAAACGCCTGGACAAATTTAAGACTGCGTTAAAAGTAAAGGTTGAAGCTGCCGCCAAAAAGATCGAGTCCCAGGGCTGGAAAGGCGCGTTATAAAAAACCTGTTTTGATTGGGGCAAAATCTGTAATTTCAATTCTCGAATATCGGGTTTATGAGACCTAACGACAAAGGCTGGTTTAAAGATTACTTGGAGTTACGCAAGAATGCGCTTATGGAGCTTTCCAATCCTGACATGCGCAAAGCTTCGCATCCCGAATACACGCTGTACCGTGTTATTCAGCCCACCGGTCTTATGTATGGCCAGTCCGTTGCCTCGATGGGCATCCCTGATATTGATCACTGGGAAGAAAAAGAGAAACTTAAAATATTGCTGACGGAAAGTCTTATCAGCAGTTCCTTGCTTTTTTACGACAACCCTTTAAAGACGGAAGAGGATTTATCAAAAGCAATTTTCAAGACCGTTGAAAACATCGGAAATTTTTACAACAATATTTTCCCTGAACTGGCCACATCCACTAAAACTCTCTTCGGACGAAAAAGATCTGCTCTTGAACTGGCGGAAACAGTATTGAACAAACGCATCGAGCACGCCAGCAACTTCGAGGGTAATTTCTGGATCTATTTTTTTCACAACAGTTTGTTATTCCTTGATGTCTTCATATTTGGTCAGTGGATACACACGAACGCCGACAGGATCGTGGCGGACTTTTTTCGTTACGAGCGCGATGAGCTTCGGTTCTCTGTAGTTAAAGTAATGGCCGCTGCATCGCATGCCAATAAGGAAGTGGCGCAGGAAGAAAGAAGGCTGTACGAATATTTTGTGGAGAGCACGGATCTTTCCGTTCAGCGAAGGAAAGAAGCATTAAAGATTTTTGAAGAGGGGTTCGCTATTGAGGATATTAACCTCCCATCAGAAAATTCCTGGATACTAAAAAGATTTTTCCTGGAAGTCGCGATCCTTACAATTTGGGCCGATAAAAAAGTGGAGCAGGTGGAGCTTGACTTCTTGAAGCAATTTTGCCACTACCTTGGTTTTTCCGACGAGGACCTGGAGAACAGTATGATTTCAATTGAGGGATTTATGCTTGAACATTGGGGCGAGCTCGAATACCTTCAGGACAAGCAGGACTATCAACAAGTGAGCGAGCAGTTCATTAAGCGTGTAGCAAGGCTTGCGGAAAAAAATAAAACACGGCTGCTAAAAAAAATTCAGGAAAACGAAGAGGCAGCTCAATTGATGAAAAAGGCCAGCTCAAACGAACTCACGCTGGAGGAAAAAGAAAAAGTAAGGCTTCAACTCTTACAAGTTTTAAAATCCATTCCGACGTTTGGAATTTTGGCATTGCCCCAGCAGTTTCTCACATTACCAATTTTGCTTAAGATCCTGCCAAAGAATTTGTTTACAGAAGGGGTGAAGGGATAATTATAGTTCCGATTTTTCAGTCTTGCGTGGAACTATCACTGAAAAAATAATGGAGAGTGTTAACGTGGCAATGATCACAGAGAATGACGTGTACACACCAATATTAATATTAAAAATCTCTAACAGCATTTTTGCCCCGATAAAAAACAATATGATGGATAAGCCTTTTTGTAAAAGGTAAAATTTATCGATAATACCTGCGAGCAAGAAAAACATCGCACGTAAGCCCATTACAGCAAAGATGTTCGAAGTGTACACTAAGAATTCGTTCTGCGTAATGGCAAACGCGGCGGGAATTGAATCAACTGCAAAAATTAGATCGGTCGTTTCGATCAACACGATAACCAGAAATAACGGGGTGAACATGATTTTTCCTTGCTCCCGCACAATAAACTTTCCGCCATGATCATCCTTCGTTATGGGCAGGTACTTCCGGCATAATTTCATTATTGGATTTTTCTCCGGCTCAATTTTCTGATCCCCATCCTCAAAATAAATCCGAATTCCGGAATAAATTAAAAATACCCCGAACACATACAATATCGCGTGAAACTTATGTATCAACAGGCCTCCTACAAAAATGAAAATCCCGCGAAAAACAATAGCGCCAAGAATTCCCCAAAAGAGAGTTTTGTGATAATATTCTTCCTTGACCTGGAAATATTTTAAGATAAGGAGAATTACAAAGATGTTGTCAACTGAAAGCGCATACTCCGTTAGATACGCGGAAAAATACTCTACGGCGCCCGTAGCGCCGCTTTCATCATATTTATAGATAAAAAAGCCAAAGAGGGTTGAAATGAATACCCAAAAAATGGACTGATAAAGGGCCGATTTCGTTGAAATTCGATGGGCACGTTTGTTAAGTATACCCAGATCAAGCACCAAAAAAATAACAATAATAAAAGCAAAAATCGTAAACAGAAGAGTTTCCCTTTCACTGTCTCTGAAAAGGGAAAATAAAAGTATGTTCAGCGATGATAGCAAGGAGATTATATGCGGTTATACAGCCTAAAACATTAAAAAATTTAATCCTCGAAGCCTGTGGATCTCAAAACTACAAATATTATTCAAACCCAAAAACTTGCAATAGGGATTTATACACAGGGACTTGGAAAGGGAACCACGCCTCAGAAAATTGTCAGTTACAGCGCTCACAAACCCCCTGTATTAGTAAGTTGACTTCCTTGGCCCGATAACCTTTCGGGAGTTTGACAACAGGTACTTCAACATTCAGGCAACTGGTTTGACCACATTTGACGCACTTAAAATGAACATGATCGTGATGGTGTTCTACAGTATTGCAGGCTTCTTTACAAAGGGCATATTTCAAACTCCCTTCATCGTCAAGGACCTTATGGATCAAGCCCCTGTCTAAAAAAGTTTTTAAGGTACGGTAGACGGTCACGCGGTCGAGGGCATTGTCAATTTCTTTTTCAATATCGCTATGTGACAACGCATAATTCTTCAGCAGAAAAAGATGCAAAATCTCTTCCCGGTTTGGCGTCGCCCTCAATTTGAAATCCCTCAACAATGTCTCAGACACAGCACTCATGTGGTGTAACCATTTAAGTTACTGCAATTGCAGCGTAAGCAAGTTACGATAAATACCATTATTTAGGGAACTGAGTTCCAGGTGAGAGCCCATTTCCGCAAGTCTACCCTCCTGGATGACAAAAATCCGGTCCACTTTCTTGATGGTGCTCAAGCGGTGAGCGATCACGATCGTCGTCCTGCCTTCCATCAGTTTCTCAAGGGCCTGCTGCACCAAAACTTCTGACTGTGCATCCAGCGAGCTGGTCGCCTCATCGAGAATAAGGATCGATGGGTTTTTTAATATCGCTCTGGCGATGGCGATGCGCTGTCGTTGTCCGCCTGAAAGCTTCACACCGCGTTCTCCAACGAGTGTATTAAATCCATCGGGAAAGCTTTCAATAAATTGCAATGCGTTTGCCTGGCGTGCTGCTTCTTTGATCTCATCAAAGGTTGCGTCGGTTTGCCCGTAAGAAATATTTTCACTGATCGTACCTCCAAAGAGAATCACTTCCTGAGGCACTATGCCCAGGTTCTTTCTGTAGGCCGTCAAGTTAAAT
>DASUTP010000388.1:0-3687 GCA_036374515.1 Chryseolinea sp.
GTGTGGACAAATTATTTTGAAAATGGAACAATCAAAAATGTATCGAATTATAAGGATGACAAATTAGAAGGTGATTATGTCGAACATTACGGCAATGGGAAACTCAAGACCTCGGGTAATTATTCCAACGACCTTTCAACAGGGACATGGAGGTACTATCATTCCAATGGCCGGCTGCAAAGCACTGGTAATTATAAGGAAGGATTAGCAGTTGGAGAATGGAGTTTTTTTGACGAACGAGGGGCTCTCACCGAATCAAAGAATTTTGACAACGCCGGCAAACTGCAAGGGGAAAACAAATTTTTCTACCACGGCAAAGCCCACTGCGTAAATACCTATAAAAACGACGTGCTCGTTGGCGTGGTATACACGGATAGCCTCGGCAAGCAGCTCGGCAAGTTTGGAAGTTCAAACGGGACATTTGCCGTTAAGCAATACTACCCAACCGGGCAGCTATCTGCCGAGGGCCAATTTAAAAAGGGAAAAATGCATGGTAACTGGAAATATTATTTTCCTGAGGGAAGTAAACACAGCGAATTTGTGTACGAAGACGGCTATGTTCAGGGGAATGCTGCGGAATATTTTAAATCGGGAGGCAAAAAGTATTCTTTTCAATATAAAGATGGGAAGTTCGACGGAAAGTTTGAAGAGTTTTACCCACACGGACAATTAAAGCAAACTGGTCAGTATGGCGATGGCGACAGACAGCAGCAATGGCTCGCCTATTATCCGGACGGCGTCATTGAATCAGATTACTATTATTTGAACGGCGAACTTTATGGAATTTGTTATGACTATACCACAACCGGTAAACCATCGTCGGTGACTGAATTCGATCGGGACAGGCTCAAAGATCTGATAACCTACAATGCCGCCGGCAGCTCCGTCACACGAAAGGTAACACAGGGTAAAAACATCGAATATGAATCGAAATACAAGAACGGAAAACAACAAACAAAATTTGTAACGTCCTGCGGTGATTACACCAGCATTACAAAGTGGTTTCCCAATGGCAATATTTTTTATTCCTATAAACTGTTGAGCGGCCGTAAGGAAGGCTCCTATCAGTACAATTCTCTCACGGGTAAGACGATAGTGCAGGGTGAATTTATCAATGGACTGGAAGAAGGACAATGGAAGGCATTTTATGACAACGGAGCGCTTGATTATACGGGTTCATATCTATCAGGGAAATACGATAGCACATGGGTTTATCATTTTCCCAATGGTAAGATTTTTTCCATTGCGAACTACCGGGAAGGCGAGCGAAATGGCATAACGAGAAATTTCGGCCCGGATGGCATACTGTTGGTTGAAAAGAATTACATCGAAGGAAATCTGGTAGCATATCGACCTGCGGTTACTTCTGAGGAAAAAGAAGAATGGAAACCATTTACCGGAAATGTTTCGATCGTCATCACCTACCCGAACGGGAAGAAGGCTTACGAAGAGGTTTACAAAAACGGAGTGTTGCATGGCCCCAAGAGGATCTATTATTCCAACGGAAGTTTATATAGCGAGTACAACTACGCATTGGGTGATTACCATGGCGAGTATCGCCTTTACCACGATAACGGGCAGCTCAAGGAGAAAGGAACCTATAAACTCGATGAGCTTAATGGTACCGTTGAACGATACAACGCAGATGGATCTTTATATATGAGTGAGGAGTACGTCATGGGTGTTCGAAGCGGCAAGGCGATTGTATTTGAGAAAGGCAAAAAGAAAATCGAATTCGACTTTTATGCGGGAATACCTTATGAATAGAGTAGTAGCTGGGTTATTAATCTGGGCAGGTTTGGCAAACGTCGTTCATGCCCAGGAGACGGAACTATTGAAGTTGTATAAATCGAAATTTCCGGACGCCCCCGCTGTCTTTATTGACCGGTCGGAGTTGCTTACCATCCTGATAAAAAATGATTCACTGAATATTTTCGCCGATGTTTCAGAGGATATGCTTCACCTGAAAGAGCAAACGGATGCCTATGCCACGGGAAGGGTTTATGGCTCACATTTCAGCCAGGTTAAGGACCTTAGGGCCAAGACCCTGATATGGGATCGAAATAAATTCAAGGAAATGCACGTCACTGAGTTCAAAAAAAACCATGACCAGGGCGAGGGAATTTTTTATGATGACTCTTACAATTACTCCTTTAACTTCCCTTCTGTCTCCCAGGGCAATCGAACACAGCTTCAATACAGGATGGTTATGAAGGATGCCAGGTTTATGCCTGGATACATTTTTACCAGTTATATACCGCAGGGAAAATGTTCATTTACAATTAAGACAACAAAAGAAGTGGAGCTGGTCCATGAGATAGTAAACGACTCAAAAGGCGTCGTTCAATTCAAGAGATATGAAAAAGGTGGTTTTATCTTTTATGAATGGACTAGCACGGATTTGCCAGCCCGCAAAAATGAAGATGAAAGTCCTTCGCTCCGGTATTTTACACCGCATATCATCTGTTACGTTAAATCATACGAGACCAAAAAAGGGAAGAGGAATGTGTTGTCAAACCTGGACGACCTGTACGCATGGTACAATACCTTTGTAAAGGACCTGAACAAAGAATCTTCCCCCGAATTGATCAACATTGTGAATAAGATTAAGGCCGATAGCCGTACCGAGATAGATGTTGTGCGTAATGTATTTTATTGGGTGCAGGAAAATATTCAATACGTGGCTTTTGAACAAGGTATGCGCGGTTTAATTCCTCATAACGGATCATATGTCTGCGAAAAGCGTTACGGCGATTGTAAAGATATGGCCAATCTTATCGTGAACATGTTGAAGCTCGCAGGTGTGAAAGCTTATCACACGTGGATAGGAACACGGGATCTTCCGTATAAGTATAGCAAGGTACCCACACCGTTGGTTGATAACCACATGATTGCTACGTATATCAGCAGTGACAAGCAATATTATTTTTTGGATGCCACCAGCGACCATACGCCTTTTGGTTTGCCATCGTCAATGATTCAGGGAAAAGAGGCGCTTATCGGGCTTGACGCAAGCCATTACGAGGTGAAGATAATTCCCGAGATCGCGAAGGAGGAAAATGTTATGGTAGACTCTGTATCGATAAGATTGGATGGAAATCAAATCGTTGGGTCTGGAAGCAGCTCTTTTGGCGGTTATCCAAAAGTATTTGGTGGTTATGCATTGGACCGCTCGGAAAAGGACGACATCCAGCGTTATGTCACGCGGTTGATCGGGAAGGGAAGCAATAAGTTTTACCTCGATAATTATGTGCTGTCGGATGTAAATGACAGAGATAAGCGGACCGTTATTGACTACAAGTTCCGGATTGGCGACTATTTTCAAAAAATCGGCGATGAACTGTATGTCAACCTGAATTTAAATAAGGAGCATTATAATGATTTCATCAACCTTACAATGCGCGAATCCCCGAAGGAACGCGATTACAAGTATGAGAAGGTGGAGTACTGTGAATTGGTTATCCCCGAGGGTTATACGGTCGAGTACTTACCACCCAATGCCAAATCAGAGGGGGAACTGCTGGGTTTTGAAACAGAGTATATCTCGACAAATGATAAGGTAGTTTTTCGCAAGAAATTTTATGTCAATTATTTATTGATGCAACCAAATCAGTTTGAACATTGGAATGCATCAGTCAAACCACTTAGTGAAGCTTATAAGGAGTCTATAATTTTAAAGAAAAAGTA
>DASUTP010000389.1:0-5450 GCA_036374515.1 Chryseolinea sp.
AAGCTATGTGCCGGTAGGCAAGGACCAGGAGCAACACCTGGAGATGGCCCGCAATTTCGCGGAGCGCTTCAACCGCCGCTATAGCGAGGTGTTTCCCCTGCCGCAAGCCTTTAATTTCGGTCAACAACTTATAAAAGTTCCCAGCCTGGACGGAAAAGGTAAAATGAGTAAGAGTGAAAATAAAAATGCTACCATATATTTGGCAGACTCTGACGATGAGATCCGTAGCAAGATCAAAAAGGCCAAAACAGACGCGGCGCCAACAGAACGCAATTCACCCAAACCTGAAGCTGTTGAAAACCTTTTCCTGCTGATGTCACTGGTGAGCCCCACAGAGGTGGTTGAAAAGTTTGAAGCAGATTTTAATAACTGCACCATTCGCTTCGGCGATCTTAAATCGCAACTTGGCGAAGACATGGTGAATTTTGTAAGGCCTATCCGGGAAAAAACAGAAGCGATACGCAATGACCACCCTTACCTCGAAAAGGTAATGAAAGAAGGCGCAGAAAAAGCAAGACAAAGCGCAGCAGAAACCATCAAGCTGGTTAAAGCAGCTATGGGATTGAACTACTAGACTTCAAATTTCAAATTTGAAATCTGGGATTTAGCATTTAACTTTTAACTTTTAACTCAGACTGTGGCTAAACTAAAAAAACCAAAGCACATCGCGATTGCTGGAAACATTGGCGCCGGAAAAACTACCCTAACCGAAATGCTGAGCAAGCATTACAAATGGATACCGCAGTTTGAGAACGTGGACACCAATCCCTACCTGTTCGACTTTTACGAGGACATGCCGCGCTGGAGCTTCAACCTCCAGATCTACTTCCTCAATAGCCGCCTTAATCAACTGCTGGACATACATCGTGGTACCGAGACCGTTATACAGGACCGCACCATCTACGAAGACGCTTACATCTTTGCGCCCAACCTGCATGAGATGGGATTGATGAGCAAACGCGACTTCGATAACTATTTTCATTTTTTCGAAACGCTGAAGACCATGGTGCAGCCGCCGGACCTTCTCATTTATTTACAAGCATCAGTCCCCACGCTGGTAGGACAAATCCAGAAGCGCGGAAGAGAATACGAAGAAAACATCAGGCTCGACTACCTGAAACGCCTGAACGAATTTTATAACAAATGGATTGAGCATTATAAAGAGGGCCCGCTGCTGGTGATCAATGTCGATAAGAATAAGTTCGCTGAAAATGAAGAACACCTGGGAGAAATTGTAGAAAAGATCGACTCCCAATTGTATGGTCTTTTTTAACACCAATGCCTTTTAATAAACCCATCTTTGCACGATTGCACAATGATTGGCATTTTCTGTTGCTGATCATTTTTTTTATCACGCATGGTTATGCTGAACATACAAAGATGATTCCCCTCGGGGAGTTGGCGCTGTTGTTCGCCATATTGCTGACGTTGGGGATATTGTTGTTTTGGATCAGCAAGGCGATTCTGAAAGACAGGCGCAAAGCAGCGTTGTTTGTAACATTTCTTCTCGCAGTGTTTTTATTTTTTGGCGCATTCCAGGATTTTTTAGGATCATATCATACAACATCTTTCCTGGCGCAACTCAGGGTTTTTTTCCCGCTTTCTGTTGCGTCCATCATCATCGTGTTTATTATACTTAAAAAATCTTATTACAAATTCCAGAAGCTGAATATTTTCCTGAATGCACTGCTTGCATTATATATCATTGTAGATATCGGTGTGATCTGTTTCAAGCTACTATCCCCAACCGAAACGAGCGACAAAGAGCTTGCAGCCTACGGGTTGAATGCAACGCCTTGTGATACCTGCCGCCATCCTTCCATCTATTTTATCCTCCTCGATGAATACAGTGGCTCCAATGCATTGAAAGATTATTTCAATTATGACAACAGCTCATTCGAAGAATATTTAAGAAGCGAGGGATTCAGGGTAAACCAAAACACCAACAGTAATTATTTTTATACGGTATTTTCGATGGCTTCCATGTTGAACATGGATTATATCCCGGACCTTGGTCAGCAATCAGAGGAAAATCACTTCGGCTACCGGCGGGGCAGCACGCTCCTCGCGGATAATGTTGCCATCAAATTTTTGCAAAGGCAGGGCTACATCATTCATAATTATTCTTATTTCCGCTTGCCTGGCCAACCGGTAGAATTCAAATCAGATTTCCTGCCAACCAGCCTTGACCTCATTACTAACAAAACAATGTACAGTCGCGTGGCCAATAACCTCATGCGATACCTCACGAGAATTTTTTCTTTTGAATCGCTTAAGAAAAGCCAGGACGAATTTCAGATCAGGACCAACGAGGCGATGATAGAGCGGGTAACAAAGGAAAGTGCAGGCGCTTCCAATGCTGCTGCACCTGAATTTACCTACATGCACCTGTTGATGCCGCATCATCCTTTCGCATTTGATAGTCTGGGAAATCGTATTACTCCTTTGTGGCAAAGAAAAAATTTGACAAAAAAAGAAGCTGATGACGCGTACCTGCAATACCTGGTGTACACAAACAACAGGATGCGTTCATTGATCTCCGGGTTGAAGAGAGATACGAAGGGCCAGGCCGTAATTATCCTGATGAGTGATCATGGTTTTCGCCGCATGCCGGGCCACATCGATTGGGGATACAACAGTTTGAACGCAGTGTACCTGCCAGCAAAAAACTACAATGAGTGGTATGATGGTATGAGTAATGTAAACCAGTTCCGCGCTTTATTCAATACTTTATTCAATCAGCGCTTACCGATGTTGAAGGATTCATTAGTAAAATAAAAAGTTATTTTCTGTAATCAGCAAACGTGACCAACGTAGCCAATGTTTGCCCGATCTTTTCTTCCCATACGTCTTGAATCTTGGGATTGCGTGAGTAGTCTGTTTCAGTATCATACATGGACTGCATGTCATGATGCCTTTGCATCACTGCCTCGTACATTTTTGCTATGTCCTCGTTAACTGTAGCGGGTTTGAATTTATAATCTTTCAATGTTTTATACAACAATCGCGCATGCACTTCAGCGATATCAAAATGCGCTTGTTCATGTCCAAGGATATGTTCGTTGCGAACTCGTCCCCATGATTTAGCGGGATCGAACTGGCAGCGGATAGTATACCTTAGTTCTTTTTGATTGTAGCTATAATCTATGTTGATGCTGGTGCTGGTAAGTGCTGCGTTGCCTGTCGCGGGATCAGGCTTTCCCTGGAAATCGCCCCATGTGAGCTTGCGCTCGGAACTCCAATCCACCAGGGATTCTGGTTTGTCGTTTTTTGGCACCGCGGCAAACGACAGGCCGAGCAGTAAGAGGACTTTGGCGAACATAGACTTTAGGGTTGAGGTTAGAACTATAACGCCAATTTACAATCCCGAGTGTGAAATCAAAACTTAAAATTGATCAATAACAATTCCATCACGATTGTTAAGGAGAGGTAACAAAAGTCAAAAGTCAAAAGTGAGGGCCTTTCTGTTATCTGTGGGCAGATAATAAGCCGGTTTCCTCCCTTTTGACTTTTGACTTTTGCCTTAGATCTTCGGGCCTGCGGCTTTGATCTCGTCTGTGACCCCGGCCGCGTACTTAGTAAAGTTGTTTTTAAACAGGTCGGCAAGGAATTGGGCCATTTTATCATATGCTGCCTTGTCAGCCCAGGTCTCTCGTGGATTGAGGACTTCGGTGGGCACTCCGGGGCAGGAAACCGGCACATCGTACCCGAATACCGGGTCGGTCATGGTTTCCACTTTATCCAGTTTGCCTTCCAGGGCAGCAGTGATCATAGAGCGGGTGTAACTTAATTTCATGCGGTGACCTACGCCAAATGAACCTCCGGTCCAACCGGTATTGATCAACCAGACATTTACCTGGTGCTTCCGCATTTTTTCGCCCAGCATAGCGGCATAACGGCCTGGGTGCAGGGGAAGGAAGGGCGCTCCGAAGCACGCGCTGAAAGTTGGCTTGGGCTCTGTGATCCCGGTTTCGGTTCCCGCTACCTTGGCGGTATAACCTGAAATGAACTGGTACATGGCCTGTCCGGGATTGAGACGGGCGATTGGAGGCAGTACGCCATAAGCGTCGCAGGTCAGGAAAAATATGTTTTTGGGAATGCCACCAACGGATGGCTCCATAGCATTGCTTATAAAATGAAGCGGATAAGACACGCGGGTATTCTCTGTAATGATACCACTTTCGAAATTGATCTTGTTGCTGTTTGATTGAAATACTGTATTCTCCACCAATGCACCGGGACGGATAGCGTGATAGATCTCTGGTTCTTTTTCTTCGGTCAGTCCTATACATTTTGCATAGCAGCCACCTTCGAAATTGAAGATATTGTCTTCAGTCCATCCGTGTTCGTCATCACCGATCAGCTTTCGATTGGGATCAGCACTCAGGGTAGTTTTGCCAGTACCGCTCAGTCCAAAGAAAACTGCGGTATCGCCTGTCTTACCCATGTTGGCCGAGCAGTGCATACTCAATACGCCTTTCTCGTGGGGGAGGATATAATTGAGAATGGTGAAGATGCCTTTCTTGGTCTCGCCGGTATAACCACTTCCGGCAATCAGGATCATCTTATGCTTAAAAGAAACCAGTGAAACGTTGTGCTGGCGTATGCCGCATTCCTTTGCATCCAGCTTGAGGCCGGGTACACAGAGGATTTGCCATTCAGGTTTGAAATTTTCCAGTTCCTCTTCAGTAGGTCTCAGGAACATATTGTATGCAAAAAGGTTGGTCCAGGGCTTTTCTGTAAACACGCGAATGTTCATGCGATACCGTGGGTCTGCACACGCAAAGCAATCACGGATCCACATTTCCGGGAGGTCATTCATGTAGCCGATGACCTTCTTAAATATGATGTCAAAATATTTTTCTTCGATGGGGATGTTGAAATTGTTCCAGTCTACCGTGTCGGCAGTGATCTCGTCTTTCACTGTGAATTTGTCCTTGGGGCTGCGACCTGTGAACTCGCCGGTTTTTATTACCAGTGCACCTGTATCGTTTAAATGTCCTTCTCCTATCCTAAGCGTATCCTGAACTAATTCGTCGGGGGTGAGTTGGTAATGGATGTTGTTGGTGGCAGTTAGTCCTAATTTCAAAAGTTTATGTACAGGAATAGCAATAGTAGGCACTGACATACTAGCAAGCATTTGGTTAGGCTGCAAAGTTAATCTCCAAAAATCAGCAAGACAAACAGTTGTTAGTTTTTTTAACGAAAAATCCTGATTTAGTGTAAAATATACACATTGAAAATGACCAACTAATAAATATCTTGCAGCCCTTAAATCCTTCAGATGAGACACCTTCCCCTCAACCGGGAGCTATTCATTACCAACCGGAAACGCTTCATAAAAGAGATGAAACCGGCCTCCATTGCCATCTTCGTGAGCAATGACGAGGTACCCAGCAACGGGGACGCCCTTTTTCACTTTAAACAGAATAGCGACCTGTACTGGCTTA
>DASUTP010000390.1:0-12709 GCA_036374515.1 Chryseolinea sp.
AGGGACTACCCACCGGGCCTTGATCTCGCTTCCCAGTCGCGCGGCCTCTTCACAGTTTAGATTGCCGGCAACACCACGCGAAGGATCGTTGCCATTGATCGGTAAAAAGGCAACGTCGACATTGAAGGGTTTGAGTTGATCAACGATGTCGTCATACCACAAGGTATCTCCACTATGGTAGATATTGAATTCGCCAAAATGGATGACGTACCCCATAAATTTCGCACGCCCGTTTTCATCCCGCTCAATGGTGTTGTGCGCTGCCGGCACGCCATGGAAAGTGAATTCCTTAAACGCAATTTTTTCTCCGTCATTTAGTCCAGTCGGGAAGGCACTGTCACACTTCACACGATCAGCGACAAAACTGCGGTTGGCTTCAGGAATTAAAAAAAGCGCGTCCGGATTCAGGTTCAAAATCGGGATCAATGTTTCCGCATCAAGATGATCGGTGTGGTTGTGGCTGGACGTTACAACGTCAATGCCATCGAGCAGGCCTGGTTCGATCACCAGCTCACTGACGCGGACGTGTGGTTTGTCCGTTGCAGCGTACTTCTTTGTCAGCGAATCCGAAAGATACGGATCCAACAGAAGACATTTGTGGTTCCATTGAATGAGGAATCCGCTTTGCCCGAGCCACCAAACGTCAAAAGAGTTTTTAGAACCGAATTCCTTCGCCTCTTTTATTTCCTGGTACAATTTTCGTCCCTTGCAAACCGGTTGAATTAACATCGCCGTAATGAAGTAAAACTGAAAATAAATATCTTATTACAAACCTGCACGCACCTGTTTTGCTCCCTTTACCATGTTGATCAGCTTTTGACGTGAGGCCCATCGGGCGGTCTGGCTAAGTCCACAGTCAGGTGCAACGGCTAATTTTTCAGCGGGTACGTACTTCAAGCATTTTTTTATTCTGGCGGCGACGTCGTCGACGGTCTCGATATAGTAATTTTTTACGTCTATAATTCCTACCGCCACATCCATTTTACCGGCGAAATCTTTCAGTAGCTCCATTTCGGCAAACTCGCGGTTAGCCATTTCAACGTGAACCTCATCCACTTTCAGGTCAAGAAAATCCGGAAGCATTGGTGCGATGCTTCGGTACCCGATGGGCCGTCCTTTGAAATTGCCAAAACACAAGTGTGTTGATAACCGGCATTTTCCAACGATCGTGCCAACCGTACGATTAAATATATCCACAAACCGTTTTGTATCTTCCTTGTAAGCGTAGCAACTCATCGAAGGCTCATCGACAGTAATCTCTTTGCAACCTGCTGCGACCAGATCTTCCAATTCTTTCCTGATCATGGGAAGAATAGCCTCGGTGACCGCATACCGGTCCCGGTATTTGTCGTTTGGCAGAAGCCGTCCGCTGAGGGTGTAAGGGCCTGGAACGCTGGCTTTCAAGGTCGGTCCTTCCGGTGCTAATTTTTTCAGACGTTGAAATTCTTTTACAGTACCCAGGCCGTTGGGCGCTGCAAGCGAATCAACGATTGAATGTTTTCCCCGTTGGTCGTGTGCTGCGGGGCCCCATTTTCGGAGTTCATCCGTATTTTCCTTTATGCCCTTGATGTATCCGTAAAAAGAAAGATTAAAATCAAGGCGTGTTTGTTCGCCGTCGGTAATTACGTCCAGTCCTGCGCTTACCTGGTCGTGGATGGCGGCAATCACAGCATCTTCAATCATTTCTTCCTTATCGGCATTTCCGAATTCGTGAAGATTCTTAACGGAAAATTCAAGCCATCCCGGAAAGGGATAGCTGCCGATCACGGTGGTTCGTATAGGAACTGGTTGCATTGTAATATTTTTAAAGTGACGTCATTTCCTGCCAATATTTTCGTAAAGCTTTGCCAGTCGATTCGCGTGCTCATCATAGGCGCTTTCAAATAGCTCGACCGCCTTTTTTTCTCCCACCAGTACGGAGGCTGTCAGCACTTTCGGAGGCTGCCCTGCTTCAGTAAGCACCCTTGCCAACTCTGCCTTTATGGAGTTTACGATCAATGCGCCGCCAACGGTAGAGCCAGGCGCAACAGGTGTATCCAAGCCATCAATATGAACCATGGCGTCGCCGGCTGGAGCTCCGGTATCGAGTACAAGGTCTGCAAAGTCACTGAGCTTTTTTCCGTCCGCCCGTTTGCTCTTGCTTTTAATTGAATGTTCCCCCGTGATGATGGCTACGACCTTGATTTTTTGCTGCTGAAATAATTCCGCCATTTCAACCGGAACGACATTACATCCGCTTGAGGATATAACCAGGGCACAATCCTGCGGCGACGTATCAAAATTCCGCAGAATGCGCCCCGCCAGACCGGGAACATTTTCCAGGAACATGGCCTGACGCTGTCCGTTGGCCCCTACAACCAGGTTGTGAAAGGTTAGTGAAAGTTCAACGATCGGGTTGAAGCCTGGAAATGAGCCATAGCGCGGCCACATTTCCTCGACAAGAATTCGGCTGTGACCGCTGGCAAACATATGAACCATCCGCCCCTGGAGGATGCTTTTTGCAAACCACTCCGCCGCCTTCACAATATCATTTTCTTGAGCGGAAACAACATCTGCGATTTGCCTGCATTTATCAAGATAAGCCTTTGTAGGGGTCATTGAGTTTGTGTTGTTTTAGACAATGCGAAAGCGGCAGCGCCAATCGCTCCCGCCAGATCAGAAAATTGTGCAAGTTTCAAAGCGGTTTTTTTTCCGCCCGGTCTCCACTCGTATAGTTCGAGAAATTCCTGTAAAGGCTTCATCAATGCATCATTTGCCTGGGCTATCCCGCCTCCGATGATGACAGCCTCCGGCGAAAGAATGTTGATGGCCGAAGCAATACTGATCGCCAGCTTACGGATGGAAGATAACCAAAGCCATGTTGCAAAAGTATCACCATTTCTGTACGCTTCAATAAGTTGAAATGTGCTTTTGAATTTTCCATGCGACCGTTGTTCAATGGTCAGGTTGCCGATGGCGTCCTCAATGCTGCCTGGCATGTTGGTAACATCCAGGGAGTGCGAACCAGATTCGATGGTCGCATGGCCCAGGTGCCCAGCCATCTGTGACAAACCCTGGTATAGTTTGCCGTCGATAAGGATCCCACCCCCTACGCCTGTACCAAGGGTTAGCAATATGGCGTGCTTCAACCCCCTCGCTGATCCAAATGTTGCCTCGGCAGTTAATGCGGAATGTGCATCGTTAAGGACAAAGACCTTTTCTCCTGTGAAATCACACCAGTTGAAATTTTCCAGTCCCGGGAGACGTCCAGGCATAAAGGAGATGCATTTGTTCTGAGTATCGGCCAGACCAGGAGCGCAAAGCCCGATTGCCTTTACGGAATATGTTTTTTTGAAATCAACGATCAGATTCCGAACCGTGTTCTTCCAATGTTGGTCGTCTTGTTCGTGTGTTTCTTTTCGTTGCTCGACAACGATCTTGCCTTCATCATCAACGACGACCATTTTGATGTTCGTACATCCAAGGTCTATTCCCAGGGCCATGTTCTTCGTCTCGTCAATCATACTGACCTTCTGAAATGCTCCATCCACCGTCGACCGTGAGGATCTGTCCGGTTGTAAACTTAGAATACTCTGACATAAAATAAACTGCCGCTCCATCCAGGTCCGAAGGTGAACCAATTCTCCCCCCGTCCAATGGCTGTTTAGTTTTTATGAAAGATAAGATTTTGGCGTCGCTGGCCGCGCGTTGTGCCATAGGTGTTTCCACGAGTGCGGGAGCAAGCACATTTACCCGGATGTCGTTTGAAGCATAATACGATGCAATGGATTTTGTAAAGCCAAACACGGCTGCTTTGGCTGCAGCATAAGCATGGGTTACAAAATGTTGGGGCGAAGGGGAATATCCCAAAACCGAACTCATATTTAGAATTGTTCCTGGTGTCTTTCGCTGCAAAAAATGTTTAACAGCCGACTGGTTTGATAACATCAGGGCGGTCAGATTGAGGTTCATCGTTTGTTCCCATCCTTCTCTCGTAAGCTCGTGAAGAGGACCATCACCGAAACGCCTTCCGCTGCCACCGGCTACATGATAAAGACCATCAAACGAACGGAATTGTTTAATACATGCCTCAATAGCGCGCTCAGCAGTGCCCTCAAGCGATGCATCGCCCGTCTCGACAACTGCTGTCTTCAAAAGAGATGATGCTTCTTCGGCGCGCGCTGCATTTCGCCCGACGACAACGACATTTGCACCATGCTGAATAAAAGCTCGTGCTGCGGATAAACCGATGCCGGTTGTTCCGCCGATGATGACAATAGACTTGTTCTCGAGCCAGGGATTTTGCATGTGTGGGTATCGCAAATTAAAAAAAACAACGCGTTATTTTGCGGGCAAATTAACGGGAATTTTACACGTATAAAAGACCGTTTAAAACTTTACCCGCATCTGACCATTTTTAAGCGTTTTAGTTCTTTATTTAAGTCCCACCGGTCATCAATTGAGAGAATCCGTTTTGGACTGCCTGATGCTGAATGGGTACGAAATATCGAAAAAAAGTAAGGTCAATTTTTAAAACAATAGCCATAGGGTTGCGAAACCGCCGGGTCGCGGCTCTTCAAGCTAAAATAAACACGACTTCATATCACGTGCTGGTTGTATGGTAAGATCAATAGATTGTTGGAGGATTAACGCCGTCGCCTTAATGCTTGTAAAGATTACAATGTGTCCGGTGGAACACTTTTCCACTGCGACTATCTTTCTTAACTTTTACGCACCAAGTAATTTTCTTCGTAACACTTATGTACATTCTTTATGAGGGCAGGAATAGGTTTTATTGGGTTTATAGTATGCTTTTGTATGTCGGATATCCGGTTCGGCTCCTGTCAACTTTTGAAAAATCCTACAATGCAGAAAGCCGATGGCTACAAAGGGATTTGGTTTACACTGGGGCAACGGAGTGAGTATGGAGATAAATATTCGGGTGGATTAGGAACCTACACTGCGAAACACCGTCCCCTGGCCATCTATGCAGAAGCAGTAAATAAATCGTTTTTTGTTTATGGTGGAACCACCTCCGAAACCGAGCGGCACCTGTTATGTATGATCGGAGTGTTCAATCACAACGACTCCACGTTGTCAAAACCTACCATTGTATTTGATAAACAATCCGTGGACGATCCGCACGACAACCCAAGCCTTGCCATTGACCAGGACGGATATCTCTGGGTTTTCGTTAGCGGGCGAAATACCTCGCGGATGGGCTACAAGTTCAAAAGCAGCAAACCTTATTCGATTGAATCCTTTGAACGGATCAGCGAGGAAGACATGACCTATCCCCAACCGTGGTACATCAAGGGTAAGGGGTTCTTTCACTTCTTTACAAAATATACGGGCACCCGAGAACTGTATTTCGAAACGAGCCGCGACGGAAAGACCTGGAGCGAAGATGTAAAATTAGCTGGCGTCAGGCGTGCAGGCGATGAGAAGGCGGGACACTATCAGGTAAGCGATCACATCGGCGACAGAATTATAACTTTTTTTAACTGGCATCCGAACGGTGATGTTGACCAACGAACAGATCTGTATTTCTTACAAACGCACGATATGGGAAAAACATGGACAACGATAACGGGCAAGCCCCTGCCCATACCGATTGAAGCCTATGGATCATCAGCACTTATCAGCGATTATTTTACAAAAAGGAAAAATGTCTATTTAAAGGATGTTGGTTTTGACGAAGCAGGCAATCCCGTGTGTCTATATATATTGAGTGGCGGCCACCAGCCGGGCCCTAAAAATGATCCACGCGAATGGCGTACAATTCGTTGGGATGGAACCACGTGGCAGGATCATTTAGTGGCTACGTCAGATCATAATTACGACATGGGGAGTTTGATAATTGACAAGAAAACCTGGACAATAATTGCACCTTTCAGGAACACACCACAACGCTTTGGCGCCGGGGGCGAACTTGTTATGTTACGAAGCATCGATAAAGGAATAACATGGAAACAACTTCGGATATTGACGAACGGGAGTGAACGCAATCACAACTACGTTCGCAAAGTGGTAAATGGAAAAGATCCCTTTCAATATTTCTGGGCCGATGGCAACCCGGATTCGTTAAGCATTTCGAAATTATACTTTGGCGATAGCGAGGGGAATGTACGACAAATGCCTTACCGTATGAAAGGCGAAACTGAAAAAGGTATTGAGGTAAAATAGATCTTGGTTGGATGAGCATGTATTGCCGATGCATCATTTCCGAAATACATAAAACGGCTTAGGACTGAAACGTAATAAACTGACCGTCTTTCAAAAAATGTTTAACCGAAGCCGCAGTCGTTTCAGCGCTCTGGTGATATGATATTCTACCGCCTTGCCCGACAGTTGGAGACGATCCGCAATTTCATTATTAGTATATCGATCGAACCGGCTCAGTCTGAAAACCGTTTTGGTCATCGCTGGTAACTGGTCGATCTCGTGATTCACGACTTCCAATGTGTCTGAATATACGACGGCCTCTTCCGTATTTTCCGTCTGCACGGTCATGGTAGGAATGATACTTTTTTCCAGTTTTTCTTTCGCGTGAATTTTTTCAAACTGGTTATAAATTCTATTCTTCACAGACCTTAGCAAGTATGCTTCAAGGTCCTGAATAGGTGAAAGGGAATCCCTCTTCAACCACAAATTCACAAACACATCCTGCGTCACTTCCTGTGCGGTAATCCTGTCGCGGAAGTAGCTATACGCGATTCCATACAGCTTACTCCACAGGGAATTGTATATCCGCTCAAATTCCTTCTCAGTCATTGTGGATTTTAAAAATGTCAAAAGAACACTTGAAAATAGGAAAACGCAAACGAAAAAAAAAATTTGCAATCGATTTAGGGTTGCGTCGTTCGGCATCTGTCTTCCTTATATATAGACCGAATATATAGACCGAACCTATGGATACTCACGAGTTAGCCAGATTAATAAAACGCTTGAGGGACGGATCCGCAACGCCGGAAGAACGCGAGTTATTGGAATCGCGGTGGGAAGAGGCTACGTCGGATCAATCGGGGTTGGAAGATTTTTCTACGGGCCAGCGCAAGGCGCTAAAAACCGAAATGTATCGCGCAATTACGGAAAGGCTGGAATTTGGCAGGCACAGAAGACTCATGCCTGCAAACCTGTTGTACAAAATTGCTGCCTCTATCACCTTGTTGTGTGCGATAACATATTTCTTTTATTCGCGGTACGCCACTGTTGATACTCACATCATCGCCGAAAATAATTTTATAGATGTTCAGACCAAGTTCGGAGAGCAGTTGTCTGTAAAGCTTCCTGATGAGTCAAGTGTGGTATTAAATGGCAATTCAACGTTGCGGTACGCCAAAACGTGGTCATCGACCAGCCCAAGAGAAGTGTGGATTACCGGCGAAGGTTTTTTCGCAGTTCAGCACACCAAAAATCACCAAAAATTTATTGTTCACACACAAGAGGGTCTCAATGTCGAAGTATTGGGAACCAAGTTTAATGTTAAAAGTCGTGGCCGGGGATCTGAGGTCCTCTTAACGGAGGGCAGCGTAAAATTAAATCTGGCCAGCGAGTCCAAAAACGAGGTAATACTGCAACCAGGTGAAATGGCCACCATGAAGGAAAAAAAGTTGCAGAAAAAGTCAGTTGAAGGGAAAAAATACACTTCATGGGTAACACGCAAATTGTTTTTCGACAAGATGCCTTTATCAGAACTCGCCGAAATGCTGAACGATACTTATGGTATGCAGGTAAATTTTCAAAATGAAGATTTGAAGTCCAGACAATTATCCGGAGAAATATCGTCGGCGTCCATTGATGACATTCTCTTTGCAATAGCGGAAACCTTTGACGTTGAAGTTACCCGGCAAGGTGACAAAAGCGTAATATTTTCTTCCAAATCAAAATAATTTATAAACCCAATTATCTATGCTCAAATTGTACAAAATGAAACATAACCTTTGGGGGCGGATGTTGTGTGCGGCGCTTGTTGCGGCATCATCATTTGCGTATGCCCAGGATAAGGTTTATGCTAAAGCGCAGGCCTTCCAGTCGCGGGCGGTCGAGGACCAATACAAGCCGCTTCTGGAGGTATTAAATGAAATTAAAGAACATTATCAGGTGTCATTTCTTTACGAGCCTGCTACTCTTGAGGATAGAAAAGTAGCGACGCCGTTTCAGTACAGGAATAAAGTTGAAAGTACGTTGTCGCGTATTCTTGAACCGGAAGGACTGACCTTTAAAAAAATCAATCAACGGACGTACACGATCCTCCCACTGGAAGCGAAAAAATCCGACGCATCCAAGGAGGTATTTGCATCAACGGTTCCTATCGGGGTGGCAAGCATCAGCGCACCTGAAGAAGAAATCATCAAACCTCAGGTACCGGTAGATGTGACCGTTAACGGTACCATTACCGATGAGGCGGACAATCCGTTGCCTGGCGTGAATGTTCTCGTGAAGGGCACCTCCGTTGGTACAACCAGTGATGCGGCCGGCAAATACACCATCAATGTCCCCGACGAAAATGCTGTGTTAGTTGTCAGCTTCATTGGCTATACGACTCAGGAAATCAACGTGGGCACCCAAACTACCATCAATGTAAAGATGGCGCCCGACGTCACTCAGTTAGGAGAAGTTGTTGTGGTGGGTTATGGTACGCAGAAAAAGACTTCCGTGACTGGTGCAATTTCGTCGGTTTCCTCGGAAGAGATTTCAGTACAACCCGTCGTTAATATAGGCCAGGCGTTGCAGGGCAGAGTGCCTGGGGTCACTGTCATTAACAATGGTGCACCCGGTGCGGCTCCAGTGGTGCAGATACGGGGCGTAGGAACTGTTAACAACACACAACCCTTGTATGTAATCGACGGATTTCCCACAGGAGACCTAAACAGTTTGAATCCTAAGGATATTGAATCACTGGAAGTATTGAAGGACGCAAGCGCAGCTGCTATCTATGGATCAAGAGCTTCCAACGGCGTTATCCTTATCACGACGAAAAAAGGCTCAAACAAAAAGCTGAGTGTTAGCCTCGAAGCGTATTATGGTATTGAAGAACCTTGGAAGAAGCTGGATCTTCTCAATACTGAGCAATACATCGATTATGCCTCCGAACTGCTTTTAAACTCTGGCGCGGTTGTTCCCCCTAGAATTGCAACAGGTCTGGACCAGCCAATTAATTCACAGACCTCTCAGACGTTCAGACAGACACAGACTGATTGGCAGGATGAAATGTTCAGAAAAGGGGCTATTCAGCAATATAAGGCCGAACTCATGGGTGGTACGGAAAAGTCAAGGATGTTTACTTCGCTTGGATACTTTGAGCAGGAAGGAATCATGGAAGGTCTCGGTTATAAGAGAGGTGATGCACGAGTCAATTCCGATCATACCATTAGCAAGAAATTCACCTTCGGACAAAACTTTTATGTGGCCTACGACGAAAGATTGGTGGAGCAACAGGCAGGTGGAAGAACACAGCTTCAACACATTATCAGAAGCTCACCCTATTTCCCTGTGTATAATCCAGACAATTATGGCGGATTTTTTGGGGCGCAGGGCGTAGACGCTTCGGATCCTGAAAATCCCGTACGGATAGCAAGAATGGACGCGCAAAATCAACAGAGGCTCAAAATGCTGGGAAATGCCTATGTGGATTTTAAAATTTTTGAATTCCTGACCTATAGGTTCACCGGTGGTGTCGACTATGTTGACTATACACAGCGGCAGCATCTACCAGCTTATAATACCGGTGTAGGCGGATATTCCTCGCGCTCACAAGCAAACATTAATCAGAACCGCCAAAATTTTGCTTCCACAATTCTAACGAATCAGTTGACTTTCAACAAAACGTTTGGCAAACATAACGTGAATGCGGTAGTGGTAGCGGAGCAGCAGACTTTCAACTTTAGCCAGATCACAGGTCAGGGAAATAATACGCAATCCAATGACATTAAAGAGCCTCAGGCATTGGCCAACCAAAGCTTCAATGGCGACAGACAAGAAAGCGCTTTAATCTCTTATGTAGCCAGAGTGAATTACGACTTCGGAGATAAATACTTCCTTGGAGCATCGGTCAGACGCGACGGATCCTCACGGTTTCACCCTGATACCCGCTGGGGTACATTCCCGGCAGTGTCCGCAGGTTGGAGGCTAAGCGAAGAATCGTTCCTTATGGGTAATGACTTCATCAGTGAATTGAAAATTCGTGGAAGTTATGGATTGACTGGTAACTATTTGACGCCGACCGGCTATGACTATCAGTCGACCATTTCAGGTAATTCAATCTATGAGTTCAACCTTGGAAGCACGACCTCTTCGGCCGGCTATACCATCCGGGCGATGGCGAACCGGGATCTCAAGTGGGAAGAAACTCTAATGACGAACATAGGATTGGACGCTGGCTTCCTGAATAACAAAGTAACCTTGACTGCGGAATACTTCATTAGCCGCACCGAGGACATGATTCTGCAAAGACCAACTCCTATTTCGTACGGATACGACACTCCTCCAACAGCCAACGTTGGTACCGTGGAAAACAGAGGTCTGGAATTGCAATTGGGATACAACAAAGCCGAAGGGAACTTCACCTATAATGTGTCGGGAAATGTCTCAGTCATCAGAAACGAAGTCCTCGATTTGGGTGGAACACCGATCGCCGCCGGTGATTGGTATGGCGATAACCTGACACAAACCACGGTTGGACAGCCAATCGCATACTTCAATGGTTGGGTCAGCGATGGAATTCTTCAGCAAGGTGAGACATCCGCGCTTCTGCCTGACGCGGAGCCTGGCGACCTTTTATTCAAGGATATCAATGGAGACGGCGTTTTGAACGCGAGTGACAAAACAAAGATCGGACACTTCCTCCCAGACTTTTCTTATGGAATTAACTTATCTGCGAACTGGAAGGGATTTGACGCTACGTTGTTCATGCAAGGAGTTTCAGGAAATGAAATTTACAGCGTCGTAAAATATGATCTTGAAGGTATGACTCGTTTGTTTAACTCAAGCACTGCTGTTTTGGATCGATGGACACCTTCAAATACAAATACGACTATTCCTCGCGCAATTTCTGGAGACCCTAACAAAAATGCGAGAGCTTCTGACAGATTCATAGAAGACGGGTCATATTTCAGAATCAAGAATCTTACGATCGGCTATAGTATTCCTGCAAAAGTATTTTCTGACTTGACAAATAATACCTTGACCAGATTGAGAGTTTATTTCACGTCGCAAAATTTACTCACAGTCACGGACTACGAGGGTTATGATCCGGAAATCGGAAATCGAAATACTGACATGAACGCGCCTCTATCAACAAGACTTACACAAGGTGTTGACTATGGCCAATTCCCTCAAGCAAGGAGTTTCATTTTCGGGCTTCAGGTTGGATTTTAACAGCTAAATTGAATAGAATTCAAATACGATGACAATGAACAGAAAATTCATACTTACAACAATTGGGTTGTTTGCCATTTGCTTCTCCTGTGATGACAGCATTTTGGACAAGAAGAATCCCAATCAGTTTACACCTGATACTTTTTATAAGACCGATACGCAGATCGTTGGCGCAGTGAATGCTGTATACGCCAGCTTGCAAAGCTTGCAGTTATTTTGCCGCGAATATTTTTTCGTGCATGACCTTAGGTCGGATGACATGGGATCTGGCGGAGGCCAGCTTGAACCTCAAAGAGCTCAGCTGCTCTTGGGAAATCATGACCCGTCGAATTCGCTGCTGCGCGATGTTTGGACCGGCTGGTACCGCGTGATTCACCAGGCGAACCAGGTATTAACTAACGTTAGCGCTGCGACGCCTCCGGTTACAGACGCCATGAAAACCCGAGTACTGGGTGAGGCAAGCTTTTTGAGAGCCATGGCCTATTTCGATCTGGTCGTTCTATTTGGCGGCGTTCCGTTGATGGAGGATTACGCAACCACGCTTGGTGTTGACAAGCCGAGAGCTTCCGTTGATGAAGTCTATGCATTGATAAAATCCGATCTAGAAACTGCTATTTCATCTCTGCCTTTGAAGTCCGGATATGATGCAGCGAACATTGGACGCGCGAATAAGCAAGCCGCCCAGGCGTTGCTGGCACGAGCACATATGCAGCAAGGAGGCTACAATCTTGCCAAACCATTGTTGGAGGCCATCATTGCTTCAGGTGAATTCAATGCATGGAAAGATGTTCCCTACATTGAGAACTTCAGAGAAGAAAGAGAATTCAATGAAGAGTCCCTGTTCGAAGTGGCATTCTCTTATGATTTTGGTGGCTCGAGCTGGGATGGGTCAGGACAAGGCACCCAAACCGAAGTCACATTCCGCGGACAGGAGTATGGTCCAAATGCTTGGCGAAACGTTATTCCTTCCGTGTCTCTGTTGGAGGAATATGAAACAACAGCAAAGGGAGATCCGAAAGATGACCCTCGCTACAGAGAGTCATTCTATCTCATCGGAGATACATACTTCAACGGAACGCGAACCATCACTGACATGCAGGGCAACAATCCGAAAATCAGCTGGAAGAAATACCAAAGAATTTATAAGGCTGCCGATGAAGAGCAACGTTCGGGTATTAATATGCGGATTATCCGCTATACCGATGTATTGCTTATGTTAGCTGAGTGCGAAAATGCGCTTGGAAATGATAGTGAAGCAATTGATTTGATGAATGAAGTAAGATCACGACCAGGCATCGCCATGCCTCCTTATCCTACTGCAAATTATCCGGTGAATACGCCTGCCGAAGTT
>DASUTP010000391.1:0-12607 GCA_036374515.1 Chryseolinea sp.
GCTTTCGCCTGACCGATGGCTCTTTCCCGGGCCTGAAGCGGCGTGATGTCATCTGAAATAATCCATTCACCTTTAACGCGCTCCACTGTTCTTACATCCTGTGCCTGGGCAACCGGTACCCATAGCGATACAACGATTGCCATACCCGTAAATTTCACCATTCTCAGAATTTCCATGACATCCACTTTTCGTCAAGTTCAGGCGAGACTAAGACCTGGGGTCGTTGCAGCAGTCCGTTCTCCAGCAGCGAAGCTTTCGGAATTTCCTGTTCCAAATGTTGACCCAGTTCGTCAAGCGTGAGATCCCCTTGCGACTCCTGAAGTTTGCGCAAAAGGTAGTATGTAAAAAGTCCGTGTGACTGGCTTTCGAAAGGCAGCGAGACCTCCTTTCCACTGGTGGCCGTAAAAGCCACGATGTTTCCTTCGATAATGTCGCTCTTCGGCCTGATCTTAACCGTCCGTGCAGCCAACAATCCATTTTCTCCCCGGCCACCGCCGCTGAAACAGGCATCCAGAAAGACCATTATTTTATCTGCTTTTGAACTGGCCAGCTTGCCATATAGATCTTTAAGCTTAATGGCATCCTCAAGGTTGGATGCCGTCACGTCGACCGGCACCAGATAGCTTTCATAAGTTTCGAGATCGGGAAGTCCATGCCCCGCATAATAAAAAATGATCTCAGCATTTGGCGTAAGCTTGGCGAGTTCCGTAATTCTTTCGATTTCCCTGCTCATCTGACCACGCGTTGCGTCGGTGAGCAAGAAGGTATGCTTTTCCAATACGCCAAGTGTCTTCACCGCATACTCCTTGAACACAAGGGCATCATTGCGTGCAAACAAAACATTTTGATTTGACTGCAATCCTGTTTGAAACTTTCTGTAGTCTTCATTACCGATGATAAGGGCAAAACGATTCTTTACGACCTTCTCTGTCGTTGGAATGTCTACATCAACTTCGGATCTCAAGTATATATTTTCAATGGGTATGGGTTGTTCCGTCTTCGCGGCGATGTTTACGATCTGAGTTCGGACAGAACCTTCTTCAAGCGCCAGACTGAGCGTATGCGTTTGTTCAAATTTATCGCGGCCGTCGGTTATGGTCACTTCAATCGGAATCGATTTCCCATTATATTTCTTATTCCCGAAAAACTCGTACACCACACTGGCCGTCTCATTGGGTTTTAGTTTGTCGATGTGAAAACTCGATTCACCGGCGGGAAAAACATTTTCAGGGGTTTTGAAATCCGCGCGGATGTCAACCGCTTCACCTTGTCCTTTATTCTGAATCATGACGGTTAGCGAAATAGGGTGACCCAAGGCAATTTTTTCGCCGTCATTTCTTGTGAATGTGTGGTCCGCAATGGATAGCTCCGGAATCTTCATTCGCTGTGTATTGAAAACAACCTTGATCGGATCCGAATCGAATCCATTTGCTTCTTCAACACGTATAACAAGCTCCGCCTTTCCCGTTTCAAGCAACGGCACTCCCCTTATCGGTAGGGCTATCTGAATGCTTTGACCGGCGAAAAGATCCCCCAACTGTTTCTTGAATAAGAGTTCGATACCATCCATTATGTTGGCGACATCTGCCGCAAGGGCATGAGCATTCCCTTTTCCCAGGTTGGATAATTTAAATCTTATTTCGGCTTCTTCATTTGCATCCAGGATACTATTGCTATTGCCATATTGATCGGAGAAAGTTACATCACTGATTTCGAGGTTGGCTGGCGCTTTTGGTCTTGGCGAATTGGAAATGTCAACTTCCCTGGCAGGGCTCCAGGCCTGCCCCGCAAGTTCCAGGCTGGTCAGCACGATGAGAAAAAAAAGTGTATAACGATTCATAGTCAGTTTGTCTTTAGTAAAATCTAAAAGCAACTCCAAAGCTCACACCCAATGTACCAATTTCTGGCACGATGGGATAATCATCAACCTTTGTGGCTGTTGATATGTAGTCAACGTTCAAGAGATAACAGGTTCGTTTCCCGAAATTGAGGCGAAGCCCTGTACCGATACTATACACTACCCCGTGCCTGATCACGCCGAGACTATCCAGGTCCGATTTTTTTGAATCTGCTGCAATCATCGAATATCCAATTTGCGGACGTACCTCCCATTTGATCTTGTTACCGATAGGAACTGAGATCAATGGGCCGAGCGTAATGCCGCAGCTCGTCCAGGAATCTACATTAAATTCATTGTTTTCGGCAATGCCATAGACGAAGATGGTTGAAGATATTCCCAAGAACAGCGATGGCAGGTAGGCGACGGTTGTGTTCAGGAAAAGGCCGTGTTGCTCCAGGTCATAAGGTATTGGAGAGTATGTCTGGTAAGGCGTAAAAATTCCGATGGACCCGCCGATATATCCTTTGTCCGCTTTCCAAGACCGCCGGGACCAGCCCTTTTCTTCTTTTGCCTTTTGAGTTTGCGGCGGGGAATGATAGACGCGTTCAATGTGTACGGCAAAACTGATCTTGCCTTTCAGCTCGTCTCGGTCTGAAAGCACGTCCCAGACGATTAACCGCGAGTTCCCGCACGCAACATTCTTGACGTCTCCGCTAAGGCCATTGATAACTTCCGTCGACTTCCCATCGACCTTTAGAGAGAGCTTGACATCATAAGTTTCATTATCAGAACATCCGCCGATATCATAACGAATCTTTATAGTGTTTCCTATAACCTCAAAATCTACACCTCGAATTTCCTGTGAGTAAATTGCCGGTGAAAACAACCAGGCTGCCAGTATCAGCATCGATGTTACGGTGCGCCGAAAGGAAGTACGATTGCTATCGTTTCTCATAAAAGCAGACACGGAATGCTACAAACTGAACGCAGGCCGGCGTTGGCTTTGAGGTTTAGCGAAATACAAAAAATCGGGAAGTGGGTACCAGCTTACATTCTTCGCCAACGATGCACGTAATTTTAAATTTAGCGAATGTGGGTTGGTTTTGCTAGCGCCTGTAACGCTAATCGGACTTAAATTTATGGGCCCCCAACGCACCACCGCTTCAGATACCCAGAATCCGCCTACGCATCAGGCGTACTGAATGCGCCATGAGTTCTGTGCGGCGCTAATGATCAACATGTGCAATTTCTTCCCGAAAAATAGCATCGGTCGGGAGAAAAATACCCCCTTCGCTGAGTCAGGTTATCCTTTGACCATGGTTCGCCGTATGACCCGGGGCCGCCATCAACTCCATTCTGTGTTGATCGGGGATGATCCGTCGGAATAAAACCCGGGCAGAGTAGAATTCCGGACTAGAATTAAGCCACCGAATATCTTGGTCGCACGCAGCCGCCTGCGCGAAACATTTGTATTAATTGTGCGGAATGGGTGGGTAAATGATAGTGTCCCAAAGTCAATAAATTTTTATCACTGCAGCACAAATCCTGGGGAAGTTATTTCACATCAAAATCCAGTCGTCCCACGCAGCAACTTTGGCATTGTGTTGGGGGGACAGACGTTAAAAAACCAACGATCATGGCTACAAATGAAAAAAAGAAAGGCGGCAAGGCCGCTGTCTTATCGACAAAACTTGAAAAATTGTTTGAGGACGAATTAAAGGACATCTATTGGGCTGAAAAGGCGTTAACGAAAGCGCTTCCAAAGATGAAGAAAAATGCATCGTCAGCAGAACTGGTGGATGCGCTTGAAACCCACCTGGGGGAAACAGAACAGCACGTCACAAGAATCGAACAGGTTTTTGAGATGTTAGAAAAGAAAGCCACGTCAAAGAAGTGTGAGGCAATGGAAGGGCTCATCAAGGAGGCTGAAGAATTGATGGAAGAATCTGATGAAGGTGTCATGCGCGATGCAGCCATCATCTCAGCTGCTCAAAAGGTAGAGCATTATGAAATCGCATCGTACGGAACGTTGCGCGCATTTGCAGAAACCCTGGGGATGAACGAGATCGCTGCCTTGCTGGAGCAGACCCTTGAGGAAGAAAAAAATGCCGACAAAAAATTGACGGAAGTTGCCGTCACCGCTATCAATCTTGAAGCGGCTTCTGAACCCGAAGAATAACTTTTTTGCAGAAAGGGACGTCAAATTGACGTCCCTTAATCTTACTAAGAAGTCTTTATTTCTTTTGCGGATAGTCTCCCTTGCGCCATAAGGTAAATTTGTTAACTTTGAATTACAAAGTACTTTTAATGTAAAACAAATTACTCGCGCGACGTGAAAATATCTGGCGGCCTTGGGCAGTATTATATCGAAGCAAAAGGCAATAAATGGTTCTTTTATTTTGCAATCCTTTGCCGCATAGTTTTGGCGTTAGGATTTATCCCATCCGGTATAGTCAAAATTATGGGTGAGCGGTTTACGGACTTGCCCGTCAATCACCCGTTGGGACATTACTTGGAGGCGTTACATCTAACCGGGTATTACTACCCCTTCATCGGGGTGTTACAATTGATAGCAGCCGTCTTCTTGCTGATTCCCCGCACTGCACTTCTTGGCGCAATTATCTATTTTCCCATTATTCTCAACATATGCGTTCTCGCTTATGCCGTCCGGTTTGAAGGCACGCGAATTACAACGCTGATGTTGCTTGCAAACTTATACCTGCTTTGCTGGCATTACGATCGGCTGAAGCACCTGTTGTTATTTAACCAAACAGAAGAAGAGCGATACCGCAAGGAAAGGAAGCTAAAAAGCAAATTTCCATTTCCCTTTTTCGCGTTTGTCTTTGCAACTGCGGTTTTAGTAGTAGTGATAAATCATTTCCTTTATGACATCCGACCCGGAAATTCGATGCTCGAGTGCACCAATTCATGCGCGAATAGCCCTAACCCGGGTGCCTGTAATGCGTTCTGTGAATGTGTCTATAATCAAGGCAAGACCCTGGATAAATGTTTGGCCGAATATGAAAAAAGCAATGCCGGCCAAACGAATCGATAACCTTTACGGACGCAATCGCAATCTTGTTTGACCGGAACAGACCCTGTTTCACAGTGTTAAGGGATCACCTTTTTTCGATCCTTATTTGAAAATTAACGGAGCGAATTTATAGAGATTGTTTCGCCAGACCGGCCACGTATGTCCGCCCGGGTACTCGCTGTACGTGTATTTGATTTTCATTTCATCAAATCTCGAAAGCATGGCTTTGCAATTTTCATAGGCAATGTCCTCCTTACCGCCCATCGCCACCCAAAGTAATTTCACGTTGCTGTTTATGGTAGCGGCATGCTCCTTCATGAAGGCGTATTGCGGGCTAGAAAGGGACGGATTATTTGCAAACCATCCTGAACTGAAAACGCCCAGGTAAGAAAACATTTCGCTATTTTTTATCCCGGCATACAATGTTTGCAAGCCACCCATGGAAAGCCCAGCCAATGCCCGGTGTTGAGCACTTGTTTCTGCACGGTAATTTTTTTCTATCAATGGAATTACGGATTGCTTTAATTCATTTTCAAATGATTGCAGGGATCTTTCATTAAATGATCCTATTCCACCACCGCCCGTATTTCCATCCATCATCACGACCAGCATAGGCTTTGCATTTTTTTCTGCAATAAGGTTATCCAATATCAAATCGGTTTTGCCCTGCGTTGCCCATCCTCTTTCATCCTCGCCACCCCCATGCAATAAATACAAGACAGGATATTTTTCATTGACCTGTGCATCATAACCTGGCGGCGTATAAATATAAAGGCTCCTCCATGCATTAAAAATTGAAGAATAATATCGTTTCATTCTGATCTCGCCATGCGGCACATCCTTAAGTTCATAATAGTTAGTTCCTTCAATTGGTATTTCAATGCCACTCGCCATACGTCCCATGCCGTAGTAAGATTCGCTGGAGGGATCCGCTACTGCTACGCCATCAATGAGCAACGAATAATAATGAAAGCCTTCGCCCTGCGGTTCCGTTGTGACCTCCCATACACCATCTTTATCCTTTACCATATTATACTTTTTTCCCAGATCAATCTGAATCCGTTGGGCATCGGGTGCTTTGATCCTGAAAATAACTCGATTATCCGGTAAAATGCGCGGATATTTTGCCGAGCGAACGTTTGAAGAAGCTGCGGACCCCAGCATATTGTATCTTGGGAATGTCGAAACATCTACTGGCTTAAACAATAATTGCGTAAACATAAACAAGTCATTCTTCCAAACTTTGAAGTCGTGAGCACCCGGCTCCACGTAGAAAATGTGAGGAACATTATTTTTTTCGAGATACTCATGCGTTCGCGAGCTGAACGACATCAAGCCGTCATCCACGCCGCACGAGACCCACAGCAGCTTAAGCTGTTCTTTCGCTTTCGCGGGATCCGGTACCAATACTTCAGGAGCTTTTGTATTCGGGGCCGATGAAAAGCCCCCTACCCACGCGAACTTATCGAGATTACCCAATCCGAAATTCAGTGATTGCCCACCACCCATCGACAGGCCCGCAATGGCCCGGTTCACGCGATCCTTATGAACGGGGTAATTTTTCTCAATAAAGGGAATCAGGTCATTGAGTAAATCCTTTTCAAATGTGGCAAACGCCAGGACCTTGACACTGTCAAAAACATTTCCCACCGCGCGATCGTCTTTCATAGCCCGCCCGTTGGGCATCACTACGATCATGGGTTCAACCTTTTTATCGGCGTACAAATTGTCCAGGATCACCTGTGGATTTGCCCCCTTCAACCATTCCTTCTCATCGCCTCCAATACCATGCAAAAGATATAACACCGGATATTTTTTTTTCTTCGAGTAGCCCGGTGGCGTGTAGATCAACGCTCTTCGCTTAACGCCGACTGTCTTTGATGTATAAGAAACTGTATCAATTTTTCCGCGTTGAGTATTTTCCTTCGCGACGTCATACCCTTCAGGGGCACGCAGAACCATATCCTGCGCAACAGCCGTTGCGACAATAATGATTGAAATTGAGATCAACAGAATTTTTTTCATAGCTGATTATTTAAGCCGATCGCCTGGATCAAGCATATTATTTTTTGCGGGCAATTTTTTTTTTAGTCTATTCAAGTTAGCTGTCGGAAAGTGGCGCTCATTTAAAAAGCCTTTGTGAAATGGTGGTCAGGTATAGCTTACAATTCATCCATGTATGTCCGCCGTCCGAAATAAGGGTCTCATGTTTAATGCCCTTTTCATTCAATACCTTGATGTAATCGGCAATCACAGGATACAAACCATCTTCTTTGCCGACACCGATCCAGAATAGTTTCAAACGCTGGTTAACAGCACCCGGATTTGCAAACGCCACTTCATTGTTCCGGTCAAACTCTTCCTTCAACATCCCTGGCGCAAAAGCGCATATCCAGCTAAACATTTCAGGATTATTTAGTCCGAGATACAACGTCTCGCCTCCTCCTCCAGAAAAGCCGGCAATCGCTCTTTGGTCTTTGTCTTTCAACACACGATAGTTTTTTTCAATGTACGGGACCAGATTGGTCAGAAAATCTTTTTTAAACTCCTGTAGATTCTCCCAGTTCCGCAGACTTCCTGAAGATTTGCTAATTACGGGGTACGCACGACCGTAAGGCATAACGATGATCATGGGGTTGGCTTTGCCTTGCGCGATGAGATTATCCAAGATAATATTCGCACGCCCTACCTTACTCCAGGTCTCTTCCGTGTCCGTGGTGCCATGAAGGAGATAAAGCACTGGGTATTTTTTTCGCGTGTTACTGTCATAGTCCGGCGGAGTATAGATCACGACCGGGCGGATCCCCAATTCAGCAGATGAATAATACCGGTATGAAAGCGTGCCGTGGGGTACATTTTGAATGGAATGGACCAAAGGAGAACTGCCAGTGATTTCCACAAGGCTGCTTTGAAAACCTTCGTTGGGAAAAATAGCAGTGTTTCGCGGGTCGGCTACCGAAATGCCATCCACTACGAAATTATACGGATACATGTCCGGTTTGATGGGCCCTACCGTAACGCTCCAGATTCCCAGGGAATCTTTCTCCATGGCGACGGGACCCTTTCCAAATTGTCCCTGCAACTTTACCTCTTTCGCCTGAGGGGCCCGGTACCGGAACACAACCGTATTATCCGGATTTACCTGCGGCGAGTGTACAACGGGTCCGCTGGGCGGCTGCGCGAACAAACAAATGGCCGACAAGGCAAACGCCGCAGCAAGGATTATCCTCATTTTTTCTCTTCTTGTCATAAATTGGTTACTATTTAAATATCTGTTGCAGGCTATGCGCCAGGAATAATTTACAATTCATCCACGTATGGCCGCCAGGGACGATCAGCGGTTCTACCTTTAAATTCTTTTCTTTGAACATAGCGATGTTTTGCTTGACACTTTCGTATAAAAAGTCTTCGGTGCCCACGCTGATGGTAAACAGTTTCAATTGTTTATTTAACGCTGCCGCTTCAGGGGACCAATTGGAAAAATTTGTTTTGAACTCATCCGTAGCGGTGTAAGGTGCATACGAACATATATAAGCAAACTTGTCCGGGTTGGTTAACCCAATATTTAAGGTCTGACCTCCCCCAACCGAAAAGCCGGCCACTGCTCTCCCGCCACTCTCCCGGATAACAGGATAGTTAGCTTCGATAAATGGAAGGATGTCGTTGATCACATCTTTCGTAAAATCTGCCATGGGACTTGGCCGTACATTTCCGTAAGGCATGACGATGATCATAGGTTTCGCCTTTTGCTGAGCAATGAGGTTATCGGCGATCAGGTTGGCACGCCCCACTTTTGTCCACGTCTCTTCAGTATCAGACCCACCATGAATAAGATATAACACGGGATACTTTGTCTTGCCGTTCGCATCGAATCCCGGAGGTGTATATACGAGCATCGTTCGGGTGATGCCGAGGGTGGAGGATTTATAGTACCGGTAACTTACTTTTCCATGCGGAACGTTCTGGAGGGAATGGTTCAGCGGTTCATCACCAGGTATATCGACAATACTTCGCTTGAATCTTTCATTGGCAAAAATGTATGTGTTGCTCGGATCGGCAATCTGCACGCTGTCAACCCAAAAACTGTAAGGATAAATGTCCGGTTTTACAGGAGGAACTGTTACGCTCCATACACCCGAGGTGTCTTTGGTCATCTTCATCGGAGCTTTTAAGAATTCGCCGCTGACGTATACACGTCCGGCCGTACGGGAATAGTAACGGAAGGTGATGGTTTTGTCGGGATTTATATCGGGGGAGCTGATGGCCGGCGGCCGGCGCGGCTGAGCATTCACGGCAAATGCCGTTAGCAGCAGGACGATTGTGAGCAGGTGTTTCATTACGCTGTATAATCTGTTTTAGTTCTTTGACATAAATTCCGATTCGGGTCTTAAACGAGGTTTATCCGCCGTCGGAAAATCGGGCGGCACCGGATAACGCACCTTTCCCGTTGCAACCCACTCGGCTGCGCGTATGACGGTGGTCTGGTAGCCAGCACAACGGTAAGCCTGTGGGTATATTTCGTCTTTCCACAAGTGCCCAAGGCTGGAATTGTAGACCCTCCCTTTGCCATAACCAACGGTCCATTCAACGGGCCACATTCGGTGTGTACTCGTGCTGTCGTACGCATACGACAACACCGTTACGTTCTCTGCGGCTCCACGAGGAAAATAATAAACCTCCGTATTTACTGTCTGCCACGCACGTGGGAAATCTTTGTTGATGGGATGTCGATTGAGAATCTGAATGAGTGCATTAAAACGGTCGCCATGGCCTGTATCCGCTCCATCTCCCGGACCGATCCTGATGATATTTTCCTTCTTACCAATTTCCAGCGCGTAACCGCTTGACTTCTGCCGCCATCCAAGTCCAATCATCCTGTCGTATTCTTTCCAATGCGAAAATGCGTTGTTGCCTGAATGAAGGATGTACAACCCTCCACCAGCAGCGACGTATTCTTCCAATGCTTTTTCCGCAGACCTCGGCCAGCGAATCGCGGGCTGCCAGATGTTATTGGTGTTTTGAATGACCGCAGCATATTTTGTAAAGTCCGGATTCCATGCCATTCGCTCCACGCTGTCGGAGGGAACCGTCGAGACTTCTACTGTAAAAAGGCCGCTTCTCTCCAGAATCCATTTCGTAACCTTGGTGGTTTGTCTCCAATCGTGATTGCTGAAGCCATCCACTATCAGAATTGCAATCCGCTTATCGGCTTGCGCCCGTGCGTTGCCCGGCGGGAGCAAAAATATCCACGAAAGGAACACAACACTATGACAGAGAAATATTCTCATTTAAATAACAGCTGAGCCGTTTCTGCTACATAAGTCTTTACATTCATCCATGTGTGGCCACCGGGCGTAATCATGCTTTTGAATTGTACATTCTTCGACTTCAGATAGTCCATAAATTCCACTGCCCCCTTGTACAAAAAATCCTCCTCCCCCACACTCACCCAAAGCAGTTTCAATTGTTTATTCGTCTTTTCGGCATCAGCACCGATTCCCTTGAAGGTACCTTCCATTTCCGGCGTTGAGAGATATGCGCTGTAGCAGCAGATCCAGGCGAATTTATCCATGTTCCCAAATGCGGTTCGAAGCGTTTGTCCGCCGCCGCGGGAAAATCCGCCGATGGCGCGACTCTCACGGTTGTTGATGGCGCGATAGTTCTTTTCTACGTACGGTATTACATGATTAACAAGATCGGTTTCAAAGAGCTTTGCCCGCTTGATGGCATCTTCACTGTCCCTCCCTATGATATCCGCTGGTTTTGGCTTACCCTGCTGTTCGGCAATTCTGGCCATGGGATTTCCATACGGCATCACCACAATCATGGGCGTGGCTTTCCCTTCGGCAATAAGGTTGTCGAGGATCAGATTGGTGCGGCCAACCTTGAAAAAAGTTTCTTCCGTGTCTGTGGTACCACTGATCAGGTAAAACACAGGATATTTTTTAGATGGATTCTTCTCGTAGCCAGGTGGCGTGTAGACCACGAGTGATCCTGTGCTTCCCTCCACGGATGAATAATATTCGTATGTGACCGCGCCATGCGGGACATCACGCAAAGCATGAATGAGCGGCTCCTCACCCGGCACATCGACAAGACTTGCTTTGAAACGCTCATTAGGGAAAAAAGAAACGTTCGCCGGATCCATTACGGTAACACCATCAACCTGAAAACTGTAAGGGTAAATATCGGGCGCGATGGGACCGACCGTGATTGTCCAGATTCCCAATGAATCCTTCTGCATAACCTTCGGCTCTTTTTGAAACTGGCCGCTGAGTTTAACTTCCTTGGCGCGCGGTGCCAGATAACGGAAGACCACTGTCTTATCGGGATTTACCTGCGGTGAAACGACAACGGGTCCCCTGGGCGGCTGGCTAAAAGCAGCTGTGAGCATCATCAGGAGAGCAAATGCGATTGACGAAATTCTGGCAATCTTGCTCATCTTGGGTTTAAAGGACATAATCGGTTGTATTATATTGGCGAATCTTGAAGTCGGGATCCATTGCTACTCATTTTGCACTGTAATCATAACTGACTTTTGCACAACGCCAGGGCTGGGCCGCCTTCTATCAGTATTTTTTTACCGATCCCTTGCGGTTAAATCAAGCCCTGAAAAATTAAGTGTTATTTTTACAATTATAAAGGACTAAAGGGGAAAAAGCAAGTAAAAGTAAAGGCGGCGGCAAAGGTTTTGAAAGAAAATTTCCGCTGGAGAAGACTGAGAAGTTTTCTAGTGGTGACCGTGGTGCATCCGTTCAAAATACAGCTTTTTAACTTCTACTTCCTCGAGCTCGCGAACACCTTGTCGCACTCGCACGATCCGGTCAACCGCCACGTTTTTAAAAATCTGCGTCTCACCCCCCGGGTGCCAGCGAACGGCCAACGAATCTATGACCTCTGCACGTCCCAACCCGATCGCCTTGCGCAACGGCGATGCACCAAAACTTCCCCCGGAATTGACATCCACAAACACCGTACGTTGATGACCATTATCCTTGAACGTAACACTTATGGATGAGCCGATAACGGAACGATTGTCCTTTGCCACCATGTCAAGCGTGATCCAGTGATTGTTCTTTTCTTGGCCAGGATTCAAATAAAACGCGTTATGAAACGAATCGCCTTTATAAGCTCCTCCCAGGTCGGTATAAATATCCTGGTCGCCATCATTGTCGATATCACCGAATGCAATTGCATGCCCCTTCTGCAAATGACCGACCCGCGCACCTACGGTTACATCGGAAAATTTGCGGCCCGCAATGTTCTTGAACATTTTATTGGGAACAATAGATTCGAGCTCGGGATTCCCTGTACCCAGGTACACATCGAGGTAGCCGTCATTGTCAATGTCACCAAAATTTCCCGACATGGCGAAGGATGGAATATCCAAACCGGCTTCTTTCGAAACATTGCTGAATGTCCCGTCTGCATTGTTGCGATAAAGTATCAGCGCCCCAGACGTGCCGTTGAAACTGCCAAGCGATTCTTCTGCGAAATATGACGAGATAGGCCTGTCGAACGTGAAATCTCCAGCCAGTATGTCCATCCATCCATCATTATCATAGTCCCAGAACCATGTGGGAAAAGTACGAGCGGTGACATCATCAAGGCCTGCAGCGTGGGTTACATCTTCAAACGCAGGAATCTCGTCACGCAGCCCATTGTTCCTCAAAAGATAACGGGTACCCGATAAGCTTGTAATAAAAATATCCTTCCAACCATCGTTGTTGTAA
>DASUTP010000392.1:0-5338 GCA_036374515.1 Chryseolinea sp.
AAAAGCCATGGACTTCCGCATTCCCGTGGTACTTTCGTTGAAAAACGGCACCCGATAATAACATGATTGCACCTCAACAATAATTTTTTTGGAACCAAGGGCAAATGCAGACATCCTATACCTACGATAAGACGTTTGAGAAAACAGAATTTTCAGAAGTACCGCTGCAAAAGGGCGAATATGAAAAATGCACTTTCAAAAGCTGCAACTTCTCCGACATCGACCTTTCAAATTTTAAGTTTACAGATTGTGAATTTATCAGTTGTAATTTAAGCCTGGCGAAATTGAGTAAAACAGCCCTTCAGGATATCAAGTTTATGCACTGCAAAATGTTGGGACTCCGGTTCGACCATTGTGCCGAATTCAACCTTTCCTTCTCTTTCAAAAACTGCACGTTGAACCACTCTTCGTTTTATAAAACAAAGATAAAGAAGACTGTTTTCAAAAGTTGCCAGCTCCATGACACGGATTTTTCAGAATGTGAGTTGACAGCATCAGTATTCGAGCACTGTGATCTGGAAGGCGCCACTTTCGACTACAGTATTTTAGAAAAAACTGATTTCCGGACGTCATTCAATTATTCGATTGATCCAGAAAAAAACCGGATTAAGAAAGCTAAATTTTCTATTAATGGCGTTACGGGACTTTTGACTAAGTACGACATCGAGATTGACAACTCATAATCGAAAAAGCGTACCTGGATTATTTATGGACGTTCAGCTATATCTTAAACGCATTGATTTTGTCAACAAGGTCACGCTGGATCTCGATACGTTGACGGCGCTTCACAAAAATCATGTATTCCATGTCCCGTTCGAGAACCTGGACATTTATTACAAAAGCTTATTTGATTTGGAGATTGCGAACATCTATCAAAAGGTCGTGGTCCGCAACCGAGGGGGATTTTGTTACGAATTAAACAGTCTTTTCAATGAGTTGCTCCTTGACCTTGGCTTTAAAAGTTGCTTAATATCCTCAAGAATTTTTAATGATAACGGTAGCCGCGGTCCGGAATATGATCATATGTCTATATCCGTTGATATTGCTGGCAGAAATTACCTCTGTGATGTCGGTTTTGGCGATTTATTTATATCGCCGATCGAGATCAGAGAAGGAATTCAACACGACGGAAAAAATTTTTTCAAGATAAAAAAGTTTAGCACTGACGAATTTACATTATCAATGGCTTCCGGCGAAGACGCTTTTCAAAAGAAATATACGTTTATTCCATTAGCCGTTCCCATCAACGCGTTTCATGAAAGCTGCTACGACAAGCAGACAAACCCGACGTCGTATTTTGTTAAAAATATTGTTTGCACCAAGCCTACCCCTACCGGACGCCGGACCGTGTTCAATAGTAAACTTGTGGAGACCACGAACGGCAGTAAGACCGAAACATTAATTAACAATGACGATGAGTTGTTGAAAGTACTCGAGGCGAAATTCGCATTAAAAACAAAATAACAGTTATAAGTAAGTAACGTGTAACACAGCGCCCTGATTTATCGATCAGGTTCGAAATTCAAAATCTGCCACCTTACCATAGCAAGCTCGCTATGTAAAAGGCAGACGTCCCGTGACTTCTACCACCGTCCGGGACCGTGCGACCCATTTCAAGGATCGAATGCACGCAACAATGTAAGCGGCCCAGCGGGTCGCCCAACGGTGCCAGGCTGCAGATAAAAATCGTTAATTCAGTCACAAACCTTGCCCGCAAAAAACCTTCGCTTGCCGGAGGAACAATTTTGAGAATATACGAAAAGGGGTCAGAACTGACATTTCCTGTCCCGACGAAGCAAAGAAAGTTTGGCTCCCGCCCTTTTATACCCAAAACCTTACGGGCAATTTTTTATCCCCATAAATGACCCTTCGACGAAAATTTCAGTCTATAGCTTTGTGCAAACATACTTTTTCGTGTCCTGTGGACACCGTCTTAAAACACTTTCACATGAAAGAATTTTTGAAAGGAAATCTAATCCGAATTGCCATTGGAGTTATCTGTGTGTTGATTGGCCTAAGCGTAAGCCTATCGTTGTACAATGGCAGGGCCATGAGTCGTGCGCTGGTATTGAAGGAGCAATCGAGCTTTGGTTTGCGGGAAGTGGAACGTGTTTACCAGAACATACAATTGATGGACATCAGTTCGCGGGGCTTTGCGCTCATCCGCCAACCGGAGTACCTCTTCTGGACTGTGAAAATGGCGCGTGATCGCAACACCGAAATATTCAGGCACCTTGACAGTATTTTTGTAGCTCAAAAGTTTACCAATCCTGATCGTTATCAGGAAGTTAAGAAAGGCCTGGATGAATATACCGATATGTATGAGCAGATGGTTCGGCACCTTCAGTCGAACGAGGATTCACTATACATTGACTTGTTGAAGAAAGATCTTGGACGGTATTTTTGGGATGTATTCAATCCTTTTTCCAAAAATGTAAATGAGTTTGAGGCAAAAATCAACGAAGAATCAAAACGAATTTATAGCCAGGCATACACCAGCAATACCGTTGTACAGCTATTGCTTGTGATCATCGGGATACCAACCATGATTTTTGTGATATACCAGCTGGCGCGTGAGGAAGGGGCAAGAAGAGCTCTCTTAACGAACGTCGCCGCGAACAATAAAAAGTATTTGTTCAACGATGGCAAACCAGCATCCACTGATGCAAATGGCATCATAGGAAGCCTCATCAAAGATCTTCGGCAGTCTGCGGCATTCGTAAACGATATCTCCGGGGGAAACTATGACGCCCGGTGGGAAGAACTTCAAACCAACCTGGAAAGAAATAACGATACGCTTGCCGGCAGACTTTTACTGATGCGTGATGAAATGAAGCGGCAAAAGCAAGAAGATAATAAACGAATGTGGACGACACAAGGGCTTTCGGATCTGTCACAGCTGATCCGAGAGCACCAGCATGACATCAAGGAACTCACCTACCGGGCCGTTACATTCATCGTCAATTATGTTCAGGTTCAGCAAGCGTCATTGTTTGTATTGGAACGCGACGAAAACGAGGAATCGTATCTCAACCTCACCGCCTGCTACGCCTTCAACCGCAAGAAAATTTTGGAAAAGCGTGTTGACATTGGTCAAGGACTAGTAGGCCAGGCGTATCTCGAACGTCAGACGATGATTTTGACAAAAGTCCCGCAAGGCTACACAACCATAACATCCGGCCTGGGAGACTCCACACCCGGCTATCTTATTGTTGTACCCATGAAATACAACGAAGTGGTCACAGCTGTGCTCGAACTGGCTGGTTTTCGCACTTTGGAGGAGCACGAAGTTGCTTTTCTGGAAAAAGGCGGAGAGTTTATTGCGTCTGCCATTGCGAACGTTCAGAATAATGAGAAGAGCAAGGCGATGATCGAGCAAATGCAACAGCAGACCGAACAAATGCGTGCGCAGGAAGAAGAGCTCCGGCAGAATCTCGAAGAACTGGAGGCCACGCAGGAAGATATGCGAAGAAAGGGGTTGAAAGCGTAGCCACCGTTGTGTCCAACGAAACTTTTCCCTTCAGCACACTTTATAAATTTTTACCGGAACGCCAATACCTTTTAACGGCTCTTCACCAATATAAGTAATTGGCAATTTGCCTTTGGCGATCTGGTCGTAAACCTGTCCGGAGATCAAAAGCTGCGTTCCATATTTTTTATTCAGTTGCTCAATTCTGGAAGCAACTATCACTGGTGTTCCGCTTATGGAGAACTGCTTCCGGCTTTCGTTGCCAATATTTCCGGTAACCATCAATCCGCTATGCAAACCAATTCCAACGGTGGTGGCAGGAATGCTGTTATCTTCCGACAACTTTTTTACCTGGTTCAAGACTTTAAGGCTCGCCTGGAAAGCCACGTCGGCATGCAGGACGTTTTCGCCCGGCGAACCAAAACAAGCCATGAGGCCATCGCCAAGAATCTGAAATACCACGCCCTGATGTTGATTGATGATATCGATCACCGGACCGAGAAACTGATTCTGATACGCGATTACTTCCTCAGCGGTATGCGTGTCGGCAAAGGCGGTGAAGTTCCGGATATCCAGAAACATGACGGTTGCCTCCTGTCTTCTTGTAACTCCTTTGTCTTGGATGAGTGCTTTGGATACTTCTTTCGACACCTGTTGACCAAACAATACTTCAAGCTCTTTTTTCTCTTCCTGAAAATCGAAAGCCGTTCTGACCCGGGCCTTCAGTTCCGCCGCGACAAACGCAGCTGCAGCGCTCGACAATATCATGACCACACCGCGTATGTAATGAGCAGCCTCCGGCGTAGACGGCGCCCCTTCCTGGGTTAAACCAACGTTGTGGAATCCGTAATAGATCAGAAAGACGTATTGCAGCGAGGCAAAGATTCCCGCAAAAATGCTGACGCGGAAATCGAGATGCAAAATGGAAAGAATGATGAATAGGAAGTATATAAGGAACACGGGAGAATCGAGAAATGAGACCATTTTCATTTCAGCCATCATAAAAAACATGATCGCCGTAGGGAAACTAATTTCAATCATGGTGTGCGCATACTTATAGATCATCGATGTACCCGAACCCTTGCGCAGTTTTACTTTTAGATATTGAAGAATAAGGACCTGATAAAATAAGAAGATAAGGATAATACCAATACCGGTTAAAAATACCAACGTACCTCCGTAGAATTTAACGAGTGACTCGTGCAGCACAAAGTAATTCACGGTTGCCACAGCAAGCATCAGTGAAAACAAGACAATTAAAAGGTAAGAGCGTTCAAATTCACTTTTTACTTCCTCCGCCTTCAAATTAGAAATGACTTTCGAAAAATATTTTTTAGGGTGCATAAGAAGTTATTCACGTTTGTCAGAACCCTGAATTTAAACGCTCTTTTTTTTTGTAATACACTCTTACCAGGATAGCGGGCCCGAAAGCCTCCCCATCAGTTCGTCTTTTTATAATTATAAATTGCAAACGAGTTAAGAGCAATGGCAAACCCTATCAGGTAGAACAATTCCATCTTTACCTGGGAAAGTTCACTTCCCTTTAACACAATTAGTCTGACGACTTTAATAAAATGCGTGACAGGTGTCATGTTCGCCATCTGCCTCGCCCAATCGGGCATGCTGTCGATGCTGGTAAAAAAGCCGCTCATGAGCATGAAAATCATCATGAAGAAGAACGCGACGAACATTGCCTGTAGCTGACTGTTGCTGAATGTGGAGATCAGCAGACCAAACCCCAGCAGCGCTATCAGGTAGACAGTGGCGAAAAGGTAAAGTACAGCAATGCTTCCTTTAGGAAAAATACCGTAGACCACGTACATCACCAGCAGGCCTACAGTAAACACAATGATTCCGACGATCCAGAAT
>DASUTP010000393.1:0-5328 GCA_036374515.1 Chryseolinea sp.
CGCGCCTCTTCTTCATTGAATCGGCTCAACGTCTCTGGATCCTGCGCTTCACTAAATCCACACCCAGCAGTGTCGATAAAATCGATGGGACTTTCACCCGGGACCAACACGCCATTTTTTACGGACTCGTGCGCTGACAGATCGTTTCCGTAAAAAAATTCCGACGAAAATTTCATTATATCCTCATTCATTCTGTATTGCACCTTCAACATTACAGACATGTGAGGCTGACGTTCGATGCCTTTTTCAAAAAGCGTTTTAGCCAATCCAAGTTTTGCTGCCTCCATTGATTTGATCGTTGGTGGCAGTTGCTGGTGATCTCCTGCAAAAATGATACGGTGGGAGCGAAGGATAGGAATCCAGGAAGCCGGTTCCAAAGCCTGCGCGGCCTCATCTATAAATACAGTCTGGAATTTTTTTCCGCGCAGAACCGGGTGCGAAGATCCTACCAGCGTACAACAAATTACCTGGGTATTTTGCATCAGGTCGTTGACGATGTAAAACTCAAGAAGATCTGCATCAGCCTTCAGGGCCTTCGATTCCTGAAGCAAAAGTTTTCTCTCCTGTTTCTCGTGGTACCCGAAATTGCGCTTAAACTTCAAGGCACTACTTCTTAACTGCTCCATTTTTTTTCGCAGCGCCCGAAGCTCGCGATAGCTGGGATGCTCGGCGATTTTCGCGTCGAGTGTTTTATTCAACGATTGTTCGGTCACCCTGGCGGGATGGCCGATCCGCAATACACTCAGTCCCCGATCGCTTAATTTTTCAGCTAGTAGGTCCACCGCTGCATTACTGGGTGCACATACAAGCACCTGCTTTTCCATTGCCACAACTTCGCTAATCGCTTGCACCAATGTCGTTGTCTTTCCCGTGCCTGGCGGCCCATGAATGAATCCCACTTCGCTTGCCGTTACTATTTTGTTCAAAGCGTCAACCTGACTTGCATTTAAATGGGTGGTAGAGAGCGCACGCGCGATAACTTCTTGGGTTGTGGCCTGGTCTCCACCAATTAAAATTTCACGAAGTTCTGATACCCTGTTGTCTTCCGCCTTCATCACCTCTTTCAAGGCATACTCCATTTCCCTGTAACTCATTTCATCAAACATCACGTCCACGCCTAACAGGCTGTCATCAATCCACTCGGGCAATTCATCTGCATTAAGCGTGATGACCATCGTGTTGTCTCTTACATAATTGATAACACCATTCACGTGATCCTTTTCCGGTTTTCCTCCGGCATTTGAAAATATACTTGCCGATTTTCCACTTTGAAACGCATGAGGCTGATCCAGGTGACTGGTACGATCGACCTCAATAATAAGCCGCTCACCCGTTCCGATATAGTCACGTTTCAGTCGAACCGGATACCAGGTCGTTCCCTCCTTAGTTCGCTGCTGAAGCGAACGAAGCAGCACTTTTTGCCGGTAATACTCCAGGTCGGCCTGACGTTCCAGCTTGATGAGCTCATAGGTTTTCTGTAACTGTTCTTTCGAAGACATAGAAACGGCAAAGATAATCTATCAAGCGAAAGCTGAAAGCAGAAACTTAGTCCAGCAGGAGACGGAGACGGACAAGTTCCTTTTGATTTGCCGTTGAATTGATCGATGTTATTATTCCGTATTTTTCGCGTGACGTCAACCGCCAGCTGAGCGAAGCTCGGGGATTATTAATTCTTAGACTATCCATCTTTTGCAGGATGGGTACATAACTTTCAAGATCGTATTGAATATCGACCCGGTCGATTTCTGCCTTCAGCCACGACTTAGCATGGTTGATCAGCATATCGCTGTTGATGTCCTGAAAATTTTCAAAGTTGTTGTAGACATTGCTAATGGGCTGCGTCAATGCATCCAACATATCTTGTCTTACTTTTGGAGCAATGCTTGAAAGCTTGGGTGAATCGCGAATGGAAAGAAAGATCACTCCGCCAGTATTTTCGCCTATCCAGTCTTTGTAGGCGTAGGCAAATCGCACTGCGTCCGACAGTCCGAAGTTATCAGAGATACCTGCATCCATAATTTGAATGGGCGGGTCGCTGGGCAACGATGTATTTGGCGTGATATAAGGAAATGTCGCGGACATTCTCAACGCAGAAAGAAACCGGAGGTCTTTTCCCCGGTGCCCGTCGAACAGCGAAATAAAATCGACACCACTCAATTTCGACATAGTGTAATCCGGAGAACTGGTAATGTCGTAATTCATGAATGACACCGGTCGTGCTGCTATGTAAAGTTTTCGGCCATCATTGACGATTGTTGGCGAAAGAATCATCATGGGAATCAGCGCGTTTAATTCAGCGCTATCATATGCCTGGATGGGCTTGTCCATCATATGATTGGTTATTTGGTTCAGCTGATCTTCGAAGGTGTATGCGCGGTCTTTATAATAGTAGCTACCTTGATATTGAAATTTCGTGAATCCAACAAAAAGATCATTTGCCATCAAACTAAAAATAATGGGATTGAGATTGTCTGTAGCGATCAACTGACGATGCCGGTTTGAATACGGCTGCACATCTTCTCCCAGGTATTCCCTCAACTTCAATTCCCGAAAATAGCTGGCGCCGATCAGTCCGCCGGAAGCGCCTGTGATCAGGATGCTATTCTTCATGAGCTTCCCACCGGTCAGGCTATCCGCGGTTTGAAGGGCAGTCAACGCCCAAAGCGCCGCACGCTTTCCCCCGCCGCTTGCACACAGAAAAATCATTTTCGGCTTTTGATCTTCGGGAAATTTTTTTCGCCAGTTTTGCAGCATTACCAGATTCGCCTGGCGGTCCCTTTCGATATGAAGGGAATCATTTAGCCTTGTCAGCGAGCCAATTGAGTATTCCGCCGGCGGCGTCTGATAATCCAGGCCGAACGCCTCATAACGCCGGGTGAAATAATCTTCGCCGACAAAATAATTCAGTACTAAAAACAAAATCAAGGCGCTGATAGAGGCCCAACCTCCAAACCAGTAGGAGAAAGCGCCCGACAACATTACAAAAATGGTTAGAAAGATGATGAAGGTGGAAGCTGCGGGCAGTTGGAACGCTGGATGATCTTTGAAGATTCCCAATACCAGCAGAAAGCCGAAAATGCACAACTCGATTATAACAAGGTTAAAATGGTTTTGATCGAATACCTGCAGGATTGTGGCTTTGTTGTAAAACGTTGTATCCTTCACGTTCTTAAACTTCAAATCATAATCCAGGTAATTGTCTACCCGAACCTGTTTCTTCCGGGCAATGTCCAGTTTCTTCATTACCGCTTTGCGCGTAACCCGAACATTAGTCTTCAGCTTTTCGTCAATTCTGCAAACAACGTATTGAAAGATGTCATTGTTTGTGAACCAGAAATAGGCGGAAAACAAACTTGTCATTACAAAGTATCCGGCAAGTAATCCTCCCACATTTACTCCAAGATCCGCCCTGCTGGTGTATTCGTTGTTAATCTGAAATTTAACGATTTGATAAACGTAGGTGATGAGAAAGGCGATGGGAATAACACTGTTATTAATAACGAATTTTGTAAATGGCTTTCGCATCGAGCCGATGAATGAAAAGCGGTGACCGTCGGTGATGTAACACGTTATATGAAAGGCGGTCGTGAAACCCGCCGTTACCATCCCGATGATAAAAAAGCTCTTAAAGCTGACTTTATGGAGGTACTCGGGATCCAAAAACAAATATGGTACTCCCATGTACTTGCCGAAATTTCCGCTGATCATGGCGAACAAAACAAACCAGCAGAGCATCAACACCAAATTGCGCTGAAAGTTGTTCAGTAAAAGTTGAACTGGAAAAGAATAGGCAATCTTAGGATATAAAAAATAAAATTTCCGCATACCTAAATCTCTTCAAGTTAGGAAATTTATGAATGCATTTTAGGACAGTCTGAGAGGATGTATTTTATTTGTTACAATTGTATAAAATCACGGATCATTTACATCTAAAATCGCAGTAAACTGAATAGCCTTTTCCAAATTTATCGCTCCTCGGCGGGTTCTGGCAAGACCCGTACGCTCGCAAAGGAGTATCTCACCCTGGCGCTGCGCTACCGCGCCGATTATTTCAAGCACATTCTCGCTGTAACGTTTACTAATAAAGCGACCCAGGAAATGAAGGATCGCATCCTCGAATATCTGAATCGCTTTGCAACAGGGACTCCGGATGACCTAGCAGACGAGTTGAAAAGAGAATTAAACCTGGACGACACGACATTCCAACAGCATGCACAAGGTATGCAATCGGTGGTACTTCACCAGTATTCGCAATTTTCAATCAGCACCATAGACGCTTTCTTCCAAAAAGTGATCCGCTCGTTTACGCGGGAAGCGGGCCTGATGGGCGATTACCGCTTAGAGGTTGAGCAGGATCAGGTTCTGGAAGAAGTAATCGACAACCTGATTGACGAACTCGGCAGCAACAAGGAACTTACAGAATGGGTGGTGGATTTTGCGAAGGAGAATCTAAAAAACGAACGCGCGTGGGATGTACGACTGAATCTTATCGAGTTCGCAAAAGAAATTTTCCGTGATGAATTTAAAGATATCGAAGAGGAGGTAATGCAACAGACGGGGGACAGGAGTTTTTTCAAACGCTTCAGAGAAAAACTAGTGGCCGAGAAAAATAAATTCCTCACCGCCATTGAAGAACCAGCAAAACGGGCCTTGAACATCATCCGCGAAGCGGGCTGGGATATCACAGACATAAACTACGGAAAGGGATCCGGGCTGTTTACATTTTTTGAAAAGTTTGCCCTGGAGAAAACCGTAAAGGACATTGAGGTGGGCGACCGGATCCGGGGCCTTTTCGATGTCCCTGAAAATTGGCCCAGCAAAACCACGCGACGGCGGGCAGAGATCATCGAAATCGCGCGTACCACGCTGATCCCCATCAAAAGGCAGCTGGTAGATTACTATGAGAAGCATTACCGCAAGGCAGTCAGCATTGATGTTGTACTTCAAAATCTTTATGTCTTCGGACTGATAGCAGACATCTCGCGAAAACTGAAAGAGTACAAGGACGAGAATAACCTGATGCTGTTAGCCGATGCACCAAAATTTCTAAACGGTGTGATTCAGGACAGCGATACCCCTTTTATCTATGAAAAGGTCGGTTCGTTTTTTAAAAACTTTCTGATCGACGAGTTCCAGGATACGTCTGCGATGCAGTGGAAAAACTTCCTTCCACTCCTCACTAACAGTATGGACCAGGGTTATCCGAGCCTTGTCGTCGGCGATGTTAAGCAAGCAATTTATCGTTGGCGCGGCGGAGACCTGAAACTGCTGCAGCAAGAAGTTGAAAATCATGTCGGCAGGACTCGCACGGACATCCAAGTGCTGAAC
>DASUTP010000394.1:0-10230 GCA_036374515.1 Chryseolinea sp.
CCACAAATGCCCTGGTCGCCATTTCGAACGCGCTTTACGAAAAGGATATAAAGAAGGCGGAAACGCTGATCAACGAACTGGAATTAAAATACAAGGGTGTTATCAGGGAGCTTTTCACAACCGACCCGGGGTATAAAAAAGCGGCGGAACTGTTGACCAATCATTTTAATTTCATTCTTTCCTTCACGCTCGACATGTTCACAGTGAACGAAGAGAAAGCAATACTTGCGCAGGGCGAGCTCCTCAGCACGGCGCTTTTCCATTATCACCTCGAAGAGATAGGCGTCCGCTCGGTATTGCTGCCCGCGCTTAATTTCATGAAGATCGACGCTGACGACGAACCCGACCTGGCCTCGATAGAAAAAAGCCTGCACGAAGAGCTGGCGAAACACCCCGGAGAAAAACTTTTTATCACGCAGGGTTACATTTGCCGCAACGCCTTCGGCGAGATCGACAACCTGAAGCGCGGCGGCAGCGATTATTCCGCTTCCATTATCGGCGCGGTGCTCAACAGTCCCGAGATCCAGATCTGGACCGACATCGACGGCATGCACAATAACGATCCACGGATTGTTAAAAAAACCATTGCAATTTCGGAACTCACCTTTGATGAAGCTTCAGAGCTTGCCTATTTCGGGGCCAAAATTTTACATCCTTCAACGATCGTTCCCGCTCAAAAATATAACGTCCCAGTCCGTCTGAAAAACACCATGGATGAAAAAGCTCCTGGCACGATCATTACTGAAAAAGGTTCCGCTGTAGGTTCTTTTAAGGCGATTGCCGCCAAAGACGGCATTACCGCTATCAACATACGATCGTCGCGCATGTTGATGGCGTATGGTTTTTTGCGCCGGGTGTTTGAGGTATTTGAAAATCACAAAACCTCTATCGACATGATCACAACCTCTGAGGTAGCAGTTTCGCTGACCATTGACAATTCAACGCATCTATCTTCAATTGAAAACGAATTGAAGAAATTCGGAACCATCGAAGTTGATAAAGATCAGACAATTATTTGTATTGTGGGGCAAAAGATCACCGAGCAAAAAGCTGTTTTAAAAAAGATATTCGACGCATTGAGCGACATACCGGTCCGTATGGTTTCTTGCGGTGGCAGTACTAACAATGTGTCTGTTCTGGTGGAAAAGCAATACAAGGAAAGGGCGTTGAATGCTTTGAATGAGGGGTTGTTCGGCCTCAAATAGCGTCTTCCACACCCGCTCTTTCTTGACCGCTCCTGTAGTATTCATTATTTTTTTTGATGAATATTGAAAATGCCTTTTTAGACAGTTAAAAAATTTTCATCTTCACGACCCCTGTGACTATGGAAGCTACTGTAATCTCAATCTTCGTCATCGGCTATTTGCTGATTGCATTCGAACACCCGATCAAGATTAATAAATCCGCTACCGCCATCGTAACAGGCGTGCTTTGCTGGACTGTGTATGCAGTACTTTCCCAGGAGTCCATCGAAGACATTAGTCATAAACTGGGAGACCATTTCAGCGAGATATCGGCTATCTTATTTTTCTTGTTGGGCGCCATGACCATTGTCGAGTTAATCGACTCGTATCATGGGTTTCGGATCATCACAGAACGTATCAAAACCAAAAATCCAAAAACGTTATTGTGGGTAATCTGCTGGGTTACTTTTTTTCTGTCAGCCCTTTTGGATAATCTCACAACTTCCATTGTGATGGTTTCGCTGGTTCGCAAACTGGTGCCGAGCAAGGATATGAGATTGTTCTTTGCTGGTATGATCGTGATTGCGGCGAATGCAGGAGGCGCATGGTCGCCGATTGGCGATGTTACAACGACCATGCTGTGGATTGGTGGCCAGATTACAGCGGTAAATATCATTAAGACACTGTTGCTGCCCAGCATCGTTTGCATGGTAGTACCGTTGCTTTTTTTGCAATTCACGCTAAAGGGTGATCTCGGACATTCCAAACATCAAAGTGCCGAAGACGGGAAGGCACATCGTGCCGTGCAACATCACGATGTTAAAGGCTCGACAAGCATGCTGCTGTTGGGTGTTGCCGGTCTGATTTCTGTTCCCATTTTTAAAACGGTTACACATCTTCCTCCCTACCTTGGCATGCTGCTGGCTCTTGGTGTACTTTGGATTGTTTCAGAATTAATCAATCCGGAAGCGGATGAGAAAACGAAAAAGAGCCTTTCGGCTGTTGGAGCATTGACCCGGATTGATACCGCAAGCGTTTTATTTTTCCTTGGTATTTTGCTTGCGGTCGCCGCCTTAGATGCGATGGAAATTCTTCACCATTTCGCGCTTTACCTCGATGAGGCTTTAGGTGACAATCGTATCATTATAACGTTAATCGGAATATTATCCTCTATCGTGGACAACGTTCCACTGGTCGCTGCAAGTATGGGAATGTACAGTCTGGAGCAATATCATCCCGATCATATGATCTGGGAATATCTCGCGTATTGTGCCGGCACCGGTGGAAGTATTTTGATTATAGGTTCTGCCGCGGGCGTGGCCGTTATGGGTATGGAAAAAATTGACTTCATCTGGTACCTCAAGAGGATATCTCTTCTAGCCGCATTGGGGTACTTTGCTGGGGCTATTGTATACCTCCTTATTTACCCTTACCTCGCCGTACACCCTTAACTTATATTTCCGACCATTCTTTTTTCTATTCAAAAAATTGTCCATCTTAACATTACCTATCCTTCCGAATGGAAACCGTCATAATTCTTGTGTTCATCGTCGGCTATCTGGCCATCGCACTTGAACACTCTATAAAAATCAACAAGACCGCTTCGGCAATTTTAACTGGCGTTATCTGTTGGACGCTGTTTGCGCTTTCGAGCCCAACGGAAGCAATCTTAACAAGCTCGCACTTTGCAAATTTCCTCGAAGGGTTGAAGGTCGATCTGGCTGACAAATTTTCGTCGCTCGATCAAAACGAACTTTTTATTCGATTTGTAGGATCGGAGCTCTCCCATCATCTTGCCCAAATTTCAGAGATCTTGTTTTTCCTTATGGGGGCAATGACTATTGTCGAATTGGTTGACGCCCACCATGGCTTTCGTTTCATAACCGACCGCATCAAAACCGAAAATGCAAAGTCGCTTTTGTGGATCATCTGCTGGGTAACTTTCTTCTTGTCGTCGGTGCTGGATAATCTTACGACATCAATCGTAATGGTGTCGCTGATCCGCAAATTGATTCCAAACAAAGACATGCGATTGTTTTTCGCGGGAATGGTTGTGATTGCCGCAAATGCGGGAGGCGCATGGACGCCTATCGGTGACGTGACAACCACCATGTTATGGATCGGGGGCCAGATCTCAACGCTAAACATTATGAAAGTAATGTTTATTCCAAGCGTCATCTGCATGCTTACTCCTCTCATCTACTTAAGCTTTACGTTGAAGGGAGAGATTGGAAAACCAAGCGAAGCCGCAGCAAAACATAAAGCAGATGTTGGTGGCGGTCTGTTAATGCTTATTCTCGGCGTCGGCGCTTTGATATCCGTACCGGTTTTTAAAACGGTTACCCACCTGCCCCCGTATGTTGGAATGCTTTTCGGACTGGGAGTCCTGTGGGTGGTTTCCGAACTTATTCATCCTGAACTCGACGAGGCCGTAAAAAAGAATTATACGGCAGCGGGTGCGCTTTCAAGAATTGACGTGCCCAGCGTTCTATTTTTCCTCGGCATTTTGCTGGCCGTCGGTTCGCTGGAATCGATGCTTACCCTGCATCACTTTGCGGAATATTTGGCCACCACAATTGGAGATAACAGAATCATTATAACGCTCATCGGCCTGCTGTCCGCGGTGGTGGACAATGTTCCCCTGGTGGCAGCAAGTATGGGCATGTATAGCATGGATGTATACCCTCAAGACCACCTGATTTGGGAATATCTGGCCTACTGTGCCGGAACCGGCGGAAGTATATTAATTATTGGTTCTGCCGCGGGTGTGGCTGTAATGGGCATGGAGAAAATCGATTTCATTTGGTACACGAAGAGAATAAGTCTTATCGCGATGATGGGCTATTTTGCCGGGGCTGCTGCTTACTTGTTCATTGAGCACCTGTTGGGGAAAAACTAATTTATTCTCAATTCCAAAATGTCAATATCGTTTTCATACAAGTTGTTGCAGCGCCAGTTCGAATGACGCCTGCGCTATTCCGGTGCGGTATGGATTAAGCCGGTGTGTCTTGCGCAGGGCCTCATGAATCGTTTGGGCAATGTCATTGAATACCGGCTCATCTGTTGCCGGCACAGGATTCTCCATAAAATAAGTGCTTGCCCTGGCCCTTCCGCAATTAGCGATAAAGTCTGGGATGACTGAGAATTTTTCGTCTGCGTATAGCCCGATCGGGCCTAAAAAAATTTCCGGATCAAAGAAAGGAACGTGCGCTGCACAGGGAAAGACCTCGATCTTCGACGCGATCATTCTGTCGACCTGATCTTTGATGATCAGGCGTGATGTGGCAGCCGGCACAAAAATTTCAAACTCGAGATCCCATATCTTTTGATTTACCATGAAAAACGGAAGCATACTTTTTGACACCAGCTTATTTCCGTTCCTGTTGGTAACTAAGGTTTTTATTTCATCCAGCGAAAATCCCTGTTGGTTGATCAATCCTCCCTCATGACTTACGATGCCTACGACCTTAACACCCATTTGTGCCAGGTAAAATCCCACGGCAGCGCCCACGTTGCCCCATCCCTGAATGACGGCACGTTTCTTTTTGATGTCGCCGCCCCATAATTCATAATAGGACCTTACCGCCTGGGCTACTCCAAACCCCGTGCACATATTTTCAATTGTGTATCCCTTTTCTGCAGAAGGTGTATAGCGTTCATCCTCGAGTCTCTTGCTCATTCCTTGCCGAAGCTGATTTATACGGCTGACCTTTTGTTGCTCATCCGACTTATAATGGCCGGCGAACACACCCTCCTGCGAATGCAAAACACCAAGTCGCTCAATCGTAGGGATTATTTCGTGAAGTTCGTCCACATTAATATCACCACCCGTACCATAGTAGTATTTTAAGAATGGCGTTACAGCACTGTACCAGCGTTCCAATACACCCGCCTTCCTCGGGTCATTCGGATTAAAGTTGATGCCCGAATAAGCTCCGCCGATCGAAGGTCCTGAAATAGTAAACCTTACTTCCATTGTTTTCGCCATGGATTCTACTTCATGTTTGTCCAGGCCCTTGCGCATACGCGTGGCTCCGCCGGCCGCACCTCCGCGCAAAGAATTAATGACAATCCAACCTTCAGCTTCCGTTTCAGGATCTTTCCATTCAAACACAATTTCGGGACGAGTATTTTCGAATTTTGAGAGGATCAGTTTCATTGCGATTTCAAATTAGCACGTAGCCACGAGGAGTTTATTGATACCAGAAATAATATTTATTTTCGACTATAAGCCAACACGCCGCTATTTTGTCCACAAGTATCAATCCCACCGTCTTTTTGCGCCTAGTGCCAATACAGATGAAACAAAAATTGAGGTAAAGGTTCCTCACAGTTTATGCAGAACCCTGCATTTCTTTCATCAGGAACGATTGCAGTTTCTACTCCCGCCATATTCAATAGGGTCTCAGAAGTCCAATTGCTTTAAACTTATTTTTTGAATACATACTTTTGGCATCCCGAAGAATTGTGTCGAAGATATTTACAAAGAAATACAAAAATACAATTGAGGATCACACCCAATGAATTTAGTTGTTGATTACGGAAACACTTTTGCAAAGGTCGGGGTTTTTGAAAACGATCTGCTAAAACAAAGTCACGCGTTTTCTGACCGAGCAAAATTGAATTCCTTCTTACAAAACTTTTCTGCTGAAAACTTCATCCTAAGTTCTGTGAACCATGATGCCCCAGCTATCCTTGAGTGGGTCGGTCATATAAAAAGAAAATTTGTTTTGACTCCTTCATTGCCTTTGCCGATCCAAAACCTGTATTCTACTCCGCAAACGCTGGGTGTAGACCGTATTGCAGGGGTTTGTGGAGCGCACCATAAATTCCCGGGTCAAAACTGCCTTGTCATTGACGCCGGAACCTGTATTACTTATGATTTTCTCGATAGTGAAGGTAACTATCATGGGGGCAGCATTTCTCCCGGGCTAAAGATGCGGTTCCAGGCAATGAATGCCTTTACCGCAAAATTACCGTTGGTAGACATAACCGACGACCCTCCTCTTATAGGCAATACCACCGAAACCTGCCTTCAAAGCGGCGCGATCAATGGCATGGCCGAGGAAATAAACGGACTAATAACGCGCTATCAACAGGAATTCGCGGGTTTGAAGGTGATTTTATGTGGGGGCGATGCCCGTTTTTTTGAAAACAAACTGAAAGCGCCCATATTTGCGCTCCCTGAACTAGTGCTCAGCGGATTAAACAGCATTTTGATTTATAATGTCGGCGGTTAGAAAGTGTTTTTTAAGTATTGCTGTTGTGCTTGTCGCAGCAAAGGTATGGGGACAGGCAGCTCCATCACCATTTACAGATTTCGGTATAGGCGAAGCCTATGGCAATAGTTTAATTCATAATCAGGGAACCGGCGGGCTGGGCGTAAGTCATCCCCAAGTATGGTATTTAAATAACCAAAACCCTGCTTTGTTGGTTTTTAATCCGTTAACCGTTTTTCAAGTAGGGGCACTTTATGAATCCCGGACTGTAAAGGCGGATACTTTAAATGAAAAGAATACAGGCGGCAATCTGAATTACCTCGCAGTGGCATTTCCAATTAAACTGAATAAGTGGTCTACATCAGTAGGGTTGATGCCCTATACAAACGTAAATTACAAATTCAATTTTCCGCAAGATGTCCTGAACCGGGATGGAGAAGTGGTTGACACCGTTACAGCCGTTCAATCCGGAAGTGGTGGCCTCACCCAGTTGTATTGGTCAAACGGTGTCCGCGTTTCGAAGTACATGAGCGTTGGTCTTAAAGCAACCTATCTGTTTGGGCCGATCGATAACGTATCAGCTAATTTCTTGGACAACACCTTGAACGGCGCAACGCCTTATGTTATTAACATTGCAGAAAAAACAAATGTTACCGGGTTTAACTTCGGTGTCGGGTACTCTTACAGTCAGGATTCGTTGGGACGGAAGAATGATCGTCGGTTTAGTGTCGGCGCTGTTTACAATCTTAGCAGCAAGCTCAAAGGTAAGATCAACCGGCAGATCATTCGTACAACCCTTTCGGAAGATACTGTTGAGCGATATACCCTCTCTGTCATTAACGGAAAAGTAGAAGTCCCTTCATCTTTTACGGTAGGCGTTTCATATGCGAAGGGGATTAATTGGATGGTCGGAACAGAGTTCTTTTACCAGGATTGGTCACCGTTTAAAAGTGTGAACAGGGATGACGAAGGCCTTAACGAGTCCTGGAGATTTTCGTTGGGAGGCGAATATACCGTTGATCCGAATGCTGTAGAAAATTACTTAAAGCGAATTACCTTTAGGGCTGGTTTCAATATGTCGCGTTACCCCTATTTGGCAAACAACAAGCCAGTTAACGACTTTGGCATTAATTTTGGCTTATCAGTCCCAGCAGGGCGTTCCAGTGTGGATCTGGCATTTAAATTTGGGAAACGCGGCAATAAAGACGAAAATATTTTGGAAGAAAGCTACTTTAAAATTTATTTAGGGTTGACCTTTAACGATCAATGGTTCATTAAAAGAAAGTTTGATTAAGAAAGAAATGAAAAGGATTATGAAAAATTCGCTTACGGCTGGTGTAATGCTACTGGCAATACTTTGTACTTCGATCAGCTCCTTTGCTCAGTGCAAAGACGTAGTCTGGCCTACCGACCCGGCCCAAAAGGCCAAGGCCGAGGAGAGCAAGGTATTATATGAAGACGCCAAAAATGCCAAACAATATAAACAAGCCGTTGCACCATTGACTTGGCTGCTGACCAATGTCCCTAATTTTCACTCAAGCTTGTATATCAACGGCGCTGATATTTATGACGAACTTGCAGAGGCCGAAAAAAATCCTGCGCGCAAAAAAGTATATGTTGACTCACTCATGATCATCTATGATTTAAGGATGAAAAACTGCGGTGATGATCCAGCGGTGTTTAACAGAAAGGCTTTGCTGTTTTTGAAGTTCAATTCTGCCGAGCAGCCTGCCGAAACCCTTACGATGCTGGATGAAGCTTTCAAGAGGAGCGGCAACAATATTATGGATGCTACCATCGTCCCTTATTTTCAGGTAGTTCGTTTAAATGCCGCGAAATTTAAAAAAATGACAGACACCGAAATTTTGGAGCGCTATGACAAACTGATGGCAGTGATCGATGCAAAGATCCAAAAGACCCAAAGCGAAGGCAAACCTGTCGACAAGTACAAAAAGTATAAGGATGATATCGACGCCATGTTGATCACTATGGTAAAAGTTGATTGTGACTTTGTGAGGACCAACCTCGCCCCCAAATTCAAACAAAATCCAAAAGATATTGCGCTCGCAAAAAAGATATTCTCCTTTATGTTGCAGGGAAAATGTACCGATGATCCACTTTGGCTGGAGGCTGCGGAAACTGTCTACAAAGATCCCAATGGGACAAAGGATTGTGGTTTAGCAAAGAACCTCGGGATCATTTATATCTCAAAAGATGAATTGGACAAGGCTGAAACTTTTCTAAAAGAAGCGCAGGGAATTTGCACCGATGGGAAAGACAAAGGAGAAGTGTTGCTGTATATGGGATCTATTGCAGCCAGAAAAGGAAACAAGTCAGGAGCACGTGAACTTTACCGCCAGGCTGCCAACGCTGATGCCACTGTAGCAAAAGACGCCTACGAAAAAATCGGCGACCTTTATTTCAACAGTGCAGGCGACTGCAGCAAAAAAGTTAATCAGGCAGATGACCGTTTGGTATTCCTTCTTGCAGCCGACTATTATCAACGCGCGGGGAACGGAAAGAAAGTTGCACAGGCAAAGGAAGCATTCCCTTCCAAGGAAGATATCTTCCTCGTAAACTATCAGCCAGGGGATTCTAAAAAAGTAGAATGCTGGATCAACGAAACCACGACCATCAGAACAAGAGATTAAAGAATCTTAAAATTTTTCTAAAGGCCATAGTTCCTCTATGGCCTTTTTCATTTAATATGATTCGACTGTCATCCCTTATTTTGAGCTTTGTTATCATCGGCTGCACGCAGTCCGACTTTAAGGAACCTTTAGAGTATACGGGACCGTTACGTGAAGTCGAAAACGTAGAGCTGTACAACAGCGAAAATGATCAAATCAAGTCAAAATTAACCGCCGACGTTTTTTATGAATTTGCAAACGGCGACCGGGAATTCCCCAAGGGTGTTTATATCGAAATGTATAATGAATTCGGGCGCCTGCAATCTACGCTTCGGGCGAACTATGCAAAATATATCAAAGAAGAAGATCACTGGCGCGGCCAGGGAAAGGTGGAAGTAAAAAACGTTGAAAAAAATGAGCAGCTGAATACGGAAGAGCTCTTCTGGAACCCAAAAACCAAGAAGATTTTCACTAATAAATTTGTTACCATCCGGCAACAGGGAGATGTAATTTACGGCACCGGCCTTGACGCTATGCAAGACCTGACCGACTATGAGATCACCAACCCTGAAGGGACGATCGAAGTAAACGAATAATTGTTGCCGGCCTGCTCAAAAAAATAATCGTTATTTTTACCGGAGCATGAAATTGGTTGACGTTCTTGTTCTCTCGGCGGCGATAGCATTTTTGATAATTGGCATCCATCAGACGATGGTACTTGGCTTTGAAAGAGCCTATTGGGCAGTGATGCTGGCCCTCATTTTATATTTTGTGTATAACTTGAGAAAGAAGAAATAACATGGATTCTCCGTTCGTTTTTGGCATTGGTATAACTTTATTTTTTTCGTTCTTCTTTACCTGCTTTGAAGTTGCCTACCTCATGGCTGACAAGGCAAAAACCGGTCGCGATGCCAATGACGGAAGCCTGAATTCAAAAATTCTGGTTTTCTTTTTTCAGCGGCCGTCCTGGCTCGTGGGTACGACACGCGTTGGCTACTGCACTTCGCTGGTCTTTTTTAGCTACTTCATGGCGCGCCTGCTATTACCGATAGTAGCCGCTATGCTCCCGGAAGCATTGGATCATACCCTGCTTACAATTTTTATCCAGATCATTTTCTCAAGTCTTTTGATTTTACTTACCGCCCAGTTTCTTCCGAAAGTATTAGGCAATATCTATCCTAACCGGATGCTGCTTTC
>DASUTP010000395.1:0-36261 GCA_036374515.1 Chryseolinea sp.
TGTCCAATCATTTGAGTCGCCCTGCCCTGCGGGTTCTACCAGCGTACGCTCTCCAAAAGTATCCGTGACAATTATTCCTTTTACCTCCGAGACCGAGCCGGCGGGTACCGTATACGGTATTACAAACCAATCGTTACTGTACATCAGTGCGAATTCCGCCAGTAAAATTTTGGCAATATCCGTGGTGTCTGCCGTAATATTTCCGAAATCCGTGCTGCCATCTTCAAATTCCCACCATCTGCTGTTAGGCATTCCGCCAAAGCGCGCTTCCGCAGGTATGATGGTCAATACTTCTGTCTTCACGTTCGCAGCTTCATCGGCGGAGTCCACGTCACTCAGTCCGCTACCATCGTCGCGTAAGTTCAGATCGAAAGAATACCAATCGAGATGACCTTCATAATATTCCTTAGCTTCCAGCACGGTATTTTTAATATTTCCCTTATTGGGCATGCTACAGGCAAATGCATACTCAAGGTTGGACCCTTGCCAACTGCTGTCATCCCCCACCTGTGGACGCTCATGCGAACGCTCGAACCAGCGCACATACTCACCTGCAGCATCGAGCATAAAAGGACCGAAGGCCGCATTGAACGAAGGATGGCCCGTAATCGCCGCAGGTATACTCACACTGCTTCCAGTTTTAACGCTTTCATACCAGGCAACCCCATCGGGGGATCGTCCCGCGAGGGCTGTAAGCGCCTGGTGCGCTTCTTTATTCGAGAGCAATTTTGCTTTTGCCACCTGAAGCAATGTGGAATCATTTTCGCGATCAAGCACCGGCAACGAAAACCGGAATGTTTCGATGAATGCCTTCTGCATCAACGCATGATCATAGACCACCGTCGGCGCTGTTGCATTGTAAGCTTCGCCAAATGAGCTTAAGACCTTCAGCCAGTGTTGCCCGGCACGAGCGCGGAATCTCAAGTCGTACAAAACCGGCATTCTCTCCACTCTTGTTTCAAGCGGGATGCTTTCATCGAATGGAAGAGCAGCGCCGTTTTTGTTTTTGAATTTCGTTACCCTGGTGGTTTCGATCTGAACTTTAGCGAATACAGCCGAGCCTGTGTCTTCACCCTGGAATTCGCCAAACTGCCATTGTCTTGTCAACATCCAAAGTGGATCATGTATCTCAGCTTTGAGCGTTCGTTCGAAAGCCGAAGAACGTGGCCGTGGTTCGAGACGATTCCACGATCTGAAGGGTTCGCATGTAAGACTTAGCAATGCCATATTATTATTCTTCTATTTCCGGTTCATAAGTTTCGTTCACAACACCAAAGTCAGTGACCACCTGGAGCCCGAGCGGATTGTCCTGCGCATCGCCGCTGTCATCAGCATCCGAGGGTAAAAGCTGAGGGGGCACTATTTCCGTCATGATCGCAGGAAGAATTTGACCAAAAACAGTATCCTCCAGGTGTTCCGGTTCAACTCCCCTGTTTTTGGCCAGGTCCAAGGTGTCGTTCAACGTATAAACGAGATCATCCCATTGCCATTGGCCAGTTACCTTCGGAGTAACCGCGAGCAGTAAAGTGTTTGGCGCTTTTGCATCAGGCTGATCATAATTGAAAGCAATGCCCGTGGTCTCATTTCTATTGGGGATAATCTCCACCCACTCATCGATCAGCACGGCAGCTTTCGGCTCAAGCGGGGCGGAAGAGATCTCTGATACATTCATCAGGACAAGGGACAATTTATCTTCGGTAGGTTGATATCCTTCCGGAAACGCTACCCCTAACCAATGATCAATTGAAATTCCATCCTCGTCTAACGCGAACGGAAATTGAACCGCTCGTTTCTCAGGCAACGAATGGTTGAAATTTTCCGCCCACATTTGCACGAGGTCCAACCCTGACATACGCTCGCGCACACGTCCCAAGCCGTGAGACCATTCTTCCATAATTTGCGCGGAAGCAGCACGCAGCAATCCTTTGTCACGCGCCAACGCGAGCTGCGAAGCAATGTCGGGTCCATTTCTCATCGTGAAATGAGGCAACATGACAAATGCTTTCCCCAGCAATTTTCTAGCAGCCTCGTGCGCCGCACTGATCCTTACATCGTTGAGTTTTGTCACGTCGCGGGCAACTGCTATGTCTGCGGCAGCCTGACTCAACCGCGCAGCGATTGCTTTCGAGGCGCCGTCGGAGGCGCCAATCAATGTTAAGCCAACGGTATTACCATACGTTACCAGTTGCTCCGGGATCGTTCCAGGGATGCCGAACAAGGAGGATCGGTCAAGCAAAGACCGCATTGTATCAATTTGCGCATCCAAAAAGTCATGCTCTGGGGCACCTTCAGCGGAAACTTCATTTTCAAAAAAGGAGGCCCACTCGTTTTGAAGCAGCCTTAACCTCTCGTGAAGATTGGTTATCCTCACCAGATATTCATCAATGTCCTGACTTCTGATGACGTTGGGTTCCACTTCTTCTTCTCCCGGAATAAGCAATGAATCGGCGGCCAACGCTGCGCTGTTTGTCACCAATGACCGCAGTGACTGTATGTATCCCGCTTTTTCGTAGAAGGAACAATCGTCTGCTGACCACGCAGGGTCCCGGAACGTGTACTTAATATTGACCACAGCATCGTCGGTATTACCGTCAAAACCCACGGGGACGAGTATCTTGCTCTTCACCTCCCTTGCAATTCGCGCATTCAGCTCGGCTCCACCTTCCAGCGGCCCTGTTCCAAATAAATGCAAAACATCCAGGGGTTGAAGCTGAAGATCAGCCAAGGACACAGTAATCACATCATTAATCTCACCTATCGTATAGGCTACATGACACTTTATCTTCGAAGGGTCGCCGATCATTTGGCCAGCCCATTTGTTAAGGCTGGGCTCTGCTACCGCTCTTGGAGTAAAGCTGCCATTCCAGGCAGGGACTGCAGCACCAGCCGACGAAACCGCGGTATCAAGCGCGGAGCCTGCAACAGGCGTGCTGTTGGGCCCGGTCTCCGTTAAAAGATGATCGATCCCCCGGATTGTCTTAAAAAACATTGCTACTTTATGGGTCACCACGACACCGGTGCGTGGTGTATCGGCAATTTGAATTTCGTTAGGAACGTCCCCTTTAGCCAATTTATCCATGATGGCAGACGCTCTGATATGATTACCCTTTGCAACCTGGTAAACGCTCTCTGAAACACAAAGGTCGCCGAACGCATCGAAAGCATCGGCCATGCGATCAATTTCCCTTAGCATTGCGTCACGCTTTGCCGCGCTGGCACTGCTGATATTAGCATTGCCAACGTGTGCCCACCAGGATGTCTCATACGCCTTGAGGCTTTGATACAGGCTGTCGCCCAGATTTGGAGGCCCCCCTTCCAATTCCACAAATTCCTGCGCGGTCTCCAGAAGCTCCATGCCGTTTACCACGCTCGTCAGCGCCGCTTCGCCCAACGTCACGCTGCCGTCCACGGGAACAACGAGCGGAAATTCTTCACGGAAATCGTAAATGTATTCGTCTAACTCCAGCGGTATGTGCAAATACCTTTCGTGAAGTCCACGTTCAAATTGATAACCGAGAATTGCGGCTGCATCCTGGCCGTTGCGAATACCATTCAATAAATGCAATGCCATGCGCACCCGGGACGAAGAAAGGTTTACAGCCATTTGATTGCTTACTTCTGCAGTGTCTTCATTGGCATGGAAGCCGGCCCGAAGAATTGCCGCCGTAATTGCGTGATTCAGCGAAGGTGTATGGATAAAGCCCAGACCATCTTCGTCAGTGTAAACGGGGTCATCGCCATCTTTCCAGAGTCCTTCCGGAATGTTCTCGGCTGGCGTCCTTGCTCCGCCTTTTCGCAATCCCTCTACCCAGCCGTATGCTCCCAGGTAAATTCCAGATTGCGCGGCCGCACGTTGATTGAACAACCGTTTATTCACCATACCAAGTCTCCACGCGTCTAAGCGGTATGTGCACAGGTCAAGGTGCTCGGTGAGTAGCTGTTGCAATCTCAACGTCGGAATATCCTTTAGCTTTCTGACAGCCTCGCGTGTGCTGGTAAGCTCATCAACGAATACCTGATGCTGCGCATGGTTGGCATAGTTATTAAACACGAACGTGTGCGCTGGGGAAAGATATCGATTGAGATACCCGTTGCTCGTTCCTGATAGCCCGTTCATATAGGTGAAAAAGGGATTGGTGGTATCCATTTCAAACCCTAATACGTTGTTGAGGCGGTTAATCTTGCTAAATAGAAATGTCCACTTCGTCACGTAGTTGAATGAGCCCGCATAACGACTATAGTAGTAACTTGGCTGGCCCATTTTCTTTCTCGTCTCCTGATCAGTCAGCTTTTCGAACTCAAGGATTTTCAATATCGTATCCATATAAGCAGTAAGCACGGAATGCCTTAGCGTGAGAAAGAGCAACGATTTCGATGGCATGCCTGGGGTTAGAACGCCTTCAACCACATCGGAGAATTTGTTTTCTGCATGGACGTCCCACGGGTTACTGTCAACCAGCCACTCGATAAAATATTGAAGTTCTGCCCTGGCGCTGGCTATTTCCTCCGGCGTACCTGAATCGGGCGTCGGTGGAACAACGACATCGGATAATTCACGATTGTCGACAATATTCCCCAGCAACTGTGATTGTTCCTTTAAGTGTCGAGTGGCAAATACCCGTGCCTTGCCGAACTGATCGCTTATGCGACTGTTTTTACTGTTGAGGTGATCGACGGGGTTCGAAAATTCCGTCTGCTCATCCGTAAAATGATCTGACTTGTAATAATAACCTGAGGAAACTACAGACCTAAAAGCTTCTGCCACTTTCGCCGGGCTCCACGGGTCATTGGAATCAAAGGCGATGCTGAAGTCGCCAGCCTCGTTCAATGCTATTCGCGAGGCTATATTCAGTCCGTATCTATAGAAATATTCGGCCGAATTAGCTTGTAAACCCAGCATTTGCATGAAGTGAGCTTGGGGATCTTCTGGATTTGTATTTCCTGAAAAAAGAACCTTTTCATTTCTGACCGCGGTCCACCTGGAATCGAGCTCGTTCAATAATTGCTTGAGCCGGATATCAAATCGTATTTGAAGCTCATTCTGAATCGCAGCAGGATTTCCAAAGTCCTCTTTATTCAATTCAGGAATAAATGTGTCGTCGGCCGTAACGTGAAATTTGGAAAATGCGGAAGTAGGAAGAATTCCATACGGCTGGGTTCCAACGCGTATAGCCGGTAGAATACCACGGGCTGTCACGAATTGCGTAAAGAAAGATTTGGTGTGCCTGACATTGTCGAGCGTGAAGAGTGTATCCAATCCATCCTCCATGTAATTGCCGATCGTTCCATGGAACAGGGCTTTATTCATCAGCAGCGCTTCGGAAACTTCAGTGCGGTCGTGATAGTCAAGGTTGTTTAGTACGTCAAAGTTGATACCGAGTCCGTTGGCCAGCCGCTGAGCATCGGTAAGAAAACTTGGATCAGCGGGGGACGCCAACGGCTCTTCATCGTTTCGCTCAATGGAAAAACTAAGGGCAGCATCTTCTTCGAACGTGCGATACCCGGATTCCCCGGACTCTGTGTTGTTGGTGGGTGTTGCCACAGGCAAGAACGACGCGCCCTCAGGTATGTAATGGTGATTATCGATCAATTTTTCCAATAGGTTTTTACCTTCCGCCGGCGTTGTATCTTTGATTCCAATTACAAATACCCTGTCAAATCCCTTCTCAACGTCCTCCTGATCCAACGTTATGGTTACCGCCATCCCTTTGTTCATAGCCTCATTAAAGTCCGTGAGCCATTTGATCTTTTCGTCGACGATTAAATTTCCATCAGGGTCATACTGGAAAGTGTCAGAGTCGAATGATTCAGGATCAAGCCCAACAATGAGTTTATCAGACGGCAACGGTTTACCAGCAGATAGGTGCTTATAGACTCCATCTCTCACTGTCACGACCACAAATCGATCAGGCATCACATTGGAGTGTGGCGCGGCAGTCCAGCTGCTGTCCTTTGTCTGCACGTCCGGAAAAACCCGTTGTCCATGCTCCTTGATTAATTCTTTCGACGTAACCCGCTTGATATCCTGAAATGATTTTTCGATTTTCTTTAATATAGTAGCGAACTGCCCGACGGCTTCGAGCGCGCGATCCAACCTGGCCCTTTCAACTTCAGACATGTTCTTGATATTCTTGACCGTCACGCCAAGCTGCGATTTCACTTTTATCAGCAGGCGTTGCGTTTTGCTCAAAAGATTTACCTGGGCTGCCTTGACCTTCCCGATACCTTCTTCGACCAATAACAGCGTGGGGAAGGCCTCTCCAATTCCATTGATGAGCTCGGTGGCACTGCGCGGCTTGGAAAGTATTTGGGTTATTGCATCAAGATTGCCGTTGACCTGAAGCAGCTCCTTTGAAAATTCGCGAAGTTTTTCACGAACAGGGGCAGCAACGACTGTTTCTGGGGTCATCGCCCGGACGATCCATGCTGCCCGCTGCGAACCGTGCGCTGTGGATATTGCCCGCCACGCCGCCAGCTTCGATTCGTAGTCGTCAGCGGCAGCCCATATTTCTTGCCAATAGCCTTTCCCGGCTTCAACTTCCTCCAGTGTAAGTGCCTCTTCATGCGAATGAATGGCGATGTCGTCAGGATATATCCTAACCCATAGCTCATCCGTTGTAATGGTCCTGGTGGCAAAAACCATAGAACTCCTGGATTCTTCGCGCAACCGTCCAATTCGACTGACCGCATCTGCGGCCTTAGAAGCTGTGATGGATCTGATCGTCGTAAATGCTTCTGCCGCCACACTGGCTGCCCTGCCCCCTCTCCCGCGCGGTTCCCCTTTTTCTTTTGCCGCCAGCTTTTCTATACTAGCGCCAAGCTGGCCGGAAATTTTATCAAGGTCGTCGAGAGCTTTCTTCGGAAGCACGTGAATATCGCGGCCTTCCCTCAAAAACGTATGCTGAAATTCCACCAGTCGCTTAATTGCATTATCTTGTTTTTTTTGGGAAGGATTTTTCAGACAACTGTCAATTTGTTTTTTTATTGCGCTCAGGTTATCAAGTGCTGACTGAAACGCGATAGCGCTTTTCTCCAGGCGAATAGTTGTAAGAGGTGCAAACTGACTTTTTGATGATGACTTCAGGCCTGCAAGCTGTTTCCGATACAGCTCATTAATTTCAACGCCTGTTTGTGATAACACAGGCTTCTGTTTCTCCACGCCTTTAAATGAGCGAACACGATTATAAAACTTCTCAAGCTGGGCATCGGCATCGTCCCAGGCATGGCCGGTTGCTTTAATTTCTTCCGGACCTCCTTCGATAACTTTATACGCGTCTCCTTTCAGCACGTCCAACTTCTTTTTAAGGCTATCCCAGGTATTTTGGATTTCATCATACGTTTTAAAAGGATGCTGATTTAATCGTTTCAGCTTGAATCTGATCACATTGATCTGCCAGACGATGGCGCGCGCGTCGATGGTTTCCATCTCCCTCCTCATCGCCACGAGCGGCACTATTCGCGTGTTGATCCGATCATAAAAGGAAATGATACGATCCGCAACCCCACGCAGGTTTTGTTTGTATTCAGCCTTTTTGTAAGCAGATTTTACCTTCTCGATATTGCGCGCAGCGTTTGTAATGAGCGAATTGATCTCCTTGCCCAACTCATGAACCTTCTCGTCGAGCGCGGGAGAAGTCCCCATGCTTCGACCGACATCCTTTCCCGCAATTTTAAGCGCTCGATCAATTATTGAAAACTGATCATCAATGAGGGAATAGACAAATTTCTTTTCCTTGCGGTCACGCACCGATAGATTTTCCTTGCCAATCCTGTTAAGCGAGTCATTTAAGGATTGTAACGTTCCCACGAAAGCAGCGCTATCGGAAAAAGAAGTATCCTCGGTTACGGCAAGCTGGCCAATGCTGACGCCCGTCTCATGAAGCTTAGCAGCAATGGAATTTTTTGCAGCCCTAACAGCCTGCACATCGGCGTCATTCTCAAATTTTAATTTGCTTAAGCTTAGCGAAAGTTGTTTGTAAGTCTTTTGGAGCTGTGCAAACCGGCTGTTTAGGTTTTCACTATCCCTGCCTGAAAGGCGACGTACACCTTCCATTTTTTTATTGAGCTCATCAAGTTGAACGGGAAACTTCCTGATTTTTCCCAATACTTCGCGAAGCGGCAAAACTGCCGGGTCAAAGTGCATTTTATCCTCGATATCAAACAAGTTTTCTAGAACGCCGGGGAATGGGTCCGTATCAAGAACAGGTCTGTCGGCTTTCATGAATCTCGTTTCAATCTTAACAGGCAGCAGCAAAAAAGGTATGCCATCGCTTTTAGCGGCCACCTGGTCCCGGATTGATTGCATAGCCGGGTCGTTAAATTCTGTGCCTATTATTAATTCGCTCATGAGGGTAAAATTTATTTGCCAGCCTAATCCGGTAACATCTCCTGACCATGCCTTGCGAACAACACCGGATTTTGATAAAGTATATAAGCCATGTCCGCGGAGTTTTTACCCCAGGTAGCCAAAGGAACATTTTCGCTGCCTGTTCCCGAGGTAAAAGCATGTTCAGCATCAATGTGATAGTTGTTAAGTTCGGAAGGAGCGCTGACCAGGTGCTCCCAGGACAGGTCGTTCCAATTGGCCGGATCGCTCGTTGGGAAGGCCGGGTCATCCGGATCGGTGGGTGTCCAGTCATCAAGGCCGAATCTTATCTGTCCGGGCCTTTCCCGCAGGACAAAAAACCAACCTGGTTTGGTCGCGTCACTGCTATCGCCTTTTGCCTCATCTTCATCAAGATCAAAACCGAATAGGTAAATGTCGGGATCCAGCTCAGCAAAGAATACCGGGACCTTAATATTACCTTCAACATTAGCATCTGCCAGCGCCCGCGGTACTGCCGGATTATTCACATTTTTAAACGCAGCTTTTTGCGCGTACACCTGCGTGTTTGGATATTTCTTGAGCAGCTCGCCCCGGATGAGCAAGACCAGGTAAACGCTCCCCGACGGGTTGGTTATAACCCTTGGTGTATGCGCTCCAAGCTCCTTGTCCCATTCATGCATTTTCTTAATGTCGTATTTCTTTTCGCGGTCCGCCTCAAAGATATTGTCGCTGATATCCCAGAATTGCCTGAAATAAGTCCCCCGCTGGTCTGTCGGATATTCACGCCATAACAATTCGCGTGACATTTCATGATTAAGCCCGGCCATATAGGCTTCTATAAAAGCCTGATTTGTTTCCATCAGGGTAATAGAATTTTCCGGGACCTTGTCAATATTGGGCAAGATGAATTCCTGCGACAGTTGCTTCAGGTTCCGGAACATTGGGTCATCAAACTTTGGATGGGCCATGATAGGCCTTAAGTCTTCTAAAGGTTGCTCTTTGTGCGTTTGCGTTGCAGGATCGAAGACCTTTAACTTTATTGAGTTTGCAACCCGGTTAACGATGACTTGCTTTGGCTGGAGTGCAAAGATGATTTTCGCGGAAAACGTATTGACGTTTGCAAGCGCCTCTCCCTTTGGAATAGTCGCAAGGTTACCAATGATGTCTGAATCAAAACCAGTAAATGCAGACTCAAAAGCCTTGATATCCTGTAACAAGGTAGCCCTCCCGATCTGCCCTTCACCTGCCACCGTTTCGCGGGAAATAATAATTTCATCGTATGTCTTAGCAGTAATATCCTCGCCGAAAACGGCCTTGTATGCAGTGCCTTCAATTACGACCGTATTTGATGTGGTGGCACTGCCAGCCGTCGATGATTGGATCCCATCAATCATGCCCTTTGCCAGATTCCTGGAGGTCGCATTGAGGTCCGGGTAGTTATCGACTTTTGCCTTAAGCTGATTTTTTTTTGCCCCGTTCGTTAGATCTGTAAATGGAATTTCCTCCATCAAAATATCAAACATTGCCTGCTGCGCCATTGCTGTGTCGGTGGCCTGAAAGTTACTGATCGATGTGCCTATGGCAGACGTTACCTCTGCGATATTAATGGCCAGCGCCGGTGCAACCTTATCCTTTGCAGCCGTGATAACCTCACTGTTGAAGCGGGGAATTACCTTCTGGTGAATAAGATTGGCGCCGGGATTCGCAAACGCATTTATCTTTTTGTTGCTCTTTTTCCCCGGGCGGGTGATTTTCGCGAAGGCACCACTTTTTGAAGCGTTCGGGACCAGGCTTTTTGTGACGGCGTGTTGAACGGTCGAGCCGTCTTCAATGACAAAATTGTGCATCGGGTTTGTCATGCGGATAGCCTGATCCGTTGTTACGTTTTTCAGATGTTTGTTGAATAATGCATAGCTTATTAATTTGGATAGCGAAGCTTTTCGTATCCTTGCGTTTGCTTCATTCACCTGCTCGACCTGTTTCCAGGCCCTGCGCATATAATCCTCCTGATTTTTCTGAACGACATTAACACCCAGCCCGGCCGCTGCGCGATTTCTTGGGTCAAGGTTCAGGGTATTTATCCAGGGGTGATTGTTATTTGCCTGCAGACGTTCAATGAGGGCATGCCACCGCCCATACACGTGAGGTGTTACGATGGGATCATCGCCCAGCGTTGCTGAATAAAAAGGATTTTGATTTAAACTATCCGCCGACACAGCAGGCTTATCCGTCTGCTTCTTCTCATTGTCGATGGAAAGGTTAAGCAACTTTCGGAGGTGTTGGCGATAAGCAACGTCACCGGCTCCGTTAGTCCATGGATCGCTGACAAAATCCGGGGGCTTCAATGCGCCTTCAAGTCCCAGCACTTTTGAGGCAGGCTCTATATCATCAAGACCATATCCTGCCTCGGCAATGTACATCGGGCGCTTACCTAATTCAGGTTCGGTGACTACCGCTTTTAATATTCTGGCAAGCGATTCGAAATCGCCAAATTGTCCCGTCCGGAACGTCCAAAGGTGATACACGGGGTAATCCGTCCCGCGTGGCTTTGTCGTGTAGTCCGCTTCGCTCCCTCCCCACGACATCTTTTGCGCCAGAATATCTGTGTAAGGTAAACCCAACCGCGCCAGTCGACCTGTCTCAAATGCGGGAATGAGGAATGCAGTGTATTGCGTTTCCTTGATCAATTTCCTTGGACACAATAATCTGCATACGCCGGAATCTGGATTAGCGTCCAGCTCAGCCGTTACTTCATCGATCTTGCCAGCGACGGTTGCAGCGGATAGGTCCGTATTCATGTGCACATGTCCCCAGGCCCAATGTTGTGTTGGGTCATGAAATACTTCCGTGATCTTATCAGAAGGGATTGTTATGTAAGGCCTGCCATCGGTGTTGTTCTTCAATTCGAATTCATCATCTTTCAAACAGATCAAGGCCAGCCAGGGCGTCAGCCTGCCAGCGTTTGTCCCGGTACCGGCCGACGCCGGCGTATAGGTCCATAAAAAATCTTCTGTATAAAATTCGATGTAAGGCAAACCGTTGGACTCATAGTTATTTACTTTTGGCTTCGGTTCTGTTCGCACGATAGCACTTTCCGAAATAGCAAGGACATCCGGCGGCCCAAACATTTTCACGGTCTTGGTCAATTCTGTCTCGATCTTCGATTCATCGGCGATGTCGGTGCTTTCCACCGTCACTCCTATTTGAAGGTCGGCCCGCTCTTTAGCCATTGTCGCCGAAGGATTCCCTAACGCATCTGTTTCGGTGATCTTCGAACCGATGCCTTGCCTGAGCCAGGGAATAAAACCATAATGGGCTAATACTTCACTCACGTCGTTGTTGTTTTAATTTTTTTTCTACGTTCATGCCTCAACCATTTGAAACGCCGGGCTGATCTGTATCTTTCCCTTTCTGGAGGGATCAGTCTTTATCGTTTGTTTTAAATACTCGTCAGCTTCCGCTCTGGAGGAAAATACAACGTTATCGCTGTGCGCATTTGCAAGCGTGGCACTTGAAACAACCGCATATTGTTCGTCCGCTAACGTCACTGTCTTATCAGCTTTCACTTTATTGTTCTTGATTGTGCGGGATATCGGAGACCGGCCGACATCGCCTCCTGATACAAACCCCTTGAAGAAGCTGGAGTTGACATCTTGCGTTCCTAATGTTTCCTCTTCAAAATCGGAAAGAATAGATTCATATTGGACCAGGCGATTAATGCTGTAATCAAATACAATTGCATCCGTAGAAGTGATTCTCGTTCCGGAATTTTGTTTCTCATACGAAGGCGCCTTCAGCTTGTCGTCATCGCTCATGTCCGTGTAGGCGGCTGGTGCAAAAGAATTTTTGACACTTTCCACCTCGTCATCGTCAAGTGCGTCGCCATTGACAGAAACCGTCTTAATGGTGACCTTTGAGATGTCGTCCGGTAAGTAGTTACCAAATCTGGTCATAGTCAAATCGAGCGGAACGACAGTCTGATTTATCTCCAAGGATCCAAATGGTTTTACCAGGATCGACGTTTCATCAGCTGCTGTGTTGGATAATGTGACAAGCTCAACCGGCTCAACCGTAGCCGTCGCATTCCAGTTCTCATTTTTTTCAAATTCCTGAATAAGCAACGGTAACACTGATGTTGCGGGCAACGTATTCTCCTGTTCTTCGCCCCATGTTTTGTCGAACTTGACTTTGAACTTGACGAACAAAATCCTAAATGAACCATATCCGTTGGCTCTCCAGGGCGTCGGTCCCTCCAGGTTAAACTCAAGTCCGATTGAAAACAGCGTCGAACTTCCAAGCTTTATCGCGATGCTGGCCTGTACCTGGGCAAGGAAACGGAATGGGGAAAACTGTATCAGGACATCAAAACCAAAATCGCCTACAGCGCTAAACTTGGATACCTTAAACGTGAAGTCAATTGACGCTCCAAATTGAATGGTATTGGTGGTGATTGCAAAGTAGGATGTAAGGACCAGGCTGGGATTTCCACTGAGGATGTTTACCGTAATCCGCTTCATGGCCAGCAGCTGCAGGTGCGCGGGAGGCGTATATACCGGGTGAAATCCTCCCACCGAAACCAAGAAGTCCGGTTGATCTCCCCAGCTTATTCGAAAAGCCATATCCCCCTCCAGGGTGATGGTCAGGATGCGCGAGTTGAATATCGACGCATCGAACATTATGATCTCATTTTCAAAATCAATGATGCCGGCAAATGCAACATTCAATTCCAGGACTGCCTCATCTGGCGTGGGAAGGGTGCACTTTATGACCCCCAATATCACGATCTTGACAGGATTTGGAAACTCCACCACTAAACCTGCTTCTATGGTGAGCAGCGCCGGAGTATTCCAGGTAATTCTCGCCATCACCCCCAAAACAAATTGATCTTGCTTGGCCGGAAATATGGCTTGCAGATCGCTAATTATTTTGGTGATGTTAGCGATGATATTTTCAGGAAACAGGATGTTATCGATCGATCCATCTTTAACACCTTGCTGCAGTGCAGTGGTAACAACCGTTCTGTGCAACCCTATCATGCCTCCTAAGCCGGACAAATAAAAATTATAACTTAATGGAATTGGAGTTGAAAATGTTACACTGATGATGAGCAACAACGAAAATCCCTCAGATCCGTCAGGGAATTTAGTTGTGATGATTCCAATGGCCGTGAATCCAAACAAACCCTGGAAATCCAACTCGATAGCACCTGCATACTGTCCTTTTTCAAAATCGAGCATGAGGTATCCCCCGCCCTTTACCACACCGGCATCCAACGACAGGCCTATGCCATTCGGTGGCTTGAAGCCCAGCGAGAAGTTTACCGGTCCAAGATTACCCTTTCTGTCCTCAGGAAAACTCAGTATAGTGCTTACACCCATATTTTCCACTATCCCGACGAAGGGGCCGAGTTCAGTACGGAGGTCCGCACCGACATTGATGGTAAAGTCAGATCCTGGTGACAGGCCTATAGTAAGATTGAGAATAGAGATCGGACCAATGCTTATCGATACGGGAATATCAAATTCAATTGTGCCACTGCCACTGAAATAGAAACCTTTGTCGCTATTCAAGCCTGCTTTGATATTAAAATCCACCTCAAAACCATCGGGCGGCAGAATCTGTGCAAGAAAACCGTCGGGGTCGCCGGGTTTTATTACTACTTTGCCTTCTTTGATCTCAACTTCCGCCGTGACGCTGCCTGAGGCCTGCTTCGTTGTCGGTGCCCACACGAAATCAGCACCAAGGAATGCCGAAATTTCCTTTGCCTCCAGGCGGCTTGCCTCGGTCGCACCGAATATTATAAGGGGAAGGTTGGTTTTATTGTCTTTCGCGATCCATTTCACGAAAGCGCTTCCCTGAATAGTTGTGTTCGATCCATTGGGCGGCTCCAGCTTGACTTCACCGTTGGGTTGAATTGAAACTCCGGCACCAACGCTTAGGCCTGCGTCGAAACCAACCTCGAGGGTCCATTGGTCCTGGCTAAAGGTTTGAGAAAGAGACCCGGCGATCGTTTCATCGATAGTAAGCGCAACACCTTTTGGCGATAGGTCGGTGCGTGGTTCCATGGTGGCGACGAGCAGATCCAAAACGGGTGCTCCACCACTTTCGTCGTAGACGGCGGGCCAACCCATCGAGTTAAATATCTTTTCCAGTTTTTTGAATAATGACTCACCTGTAAAATCGGTGTCGCCCCAGTCATACAATTCCTTGGCAAGTTTGGCGGGGCTTTCCAGGAACGTTGGGATCCGATCAAGCCTTAAAGATTTTTTTGTGTATTGTGGCAGAAGCGGGTTCGTGGAATTCTCATTTTCAATGGTTTCTTCAATGATGCCAAAAAATTCCATAAACACGGCAAACAGGGGTATCGTTGCCTGGAGGTAGTTGACAACGAGGTAGTCGACAATATTCTTTGCGAGGTCCGCTACGAACGCATCGAGTTCGGTGTCTGAAATTCCCGGATACGGTGCATGCGCTTCGATCTCGTCGGCTATCGTTTGAATATTGTCAACCATACCTGCGATCAGCTCGATCAGCGCGACAGTTTTTTCGGTCGCTGTGGTATAATCCTCAGCTTTGATGGCATCGATTAAGGCTTTCACCAAAGTTGCCATCTCCCCCACCTTATCTGATACGCCGGTTACAGCGCCTTGAAAATCACCATCGTTGGCGAGCGTTGCCGGGAACTCAATGCCAAGTTCGGCAAGAAGCAGCATAATTTCTCCCGCTTCAACCCGTTCCTGCAACGGCAGAAAAACCTTGGCTACCTCGATGCCTATGGCTTCTAACGTTCCGATCTGATTTTCAGGCATACTTTCTTATAGGGTTAAGCATGAGCTACGTTATCCAGTTGCGCGAGATAAGCTTTCCATTCGCCAGGGCTTCGTCCCGCAGACAGCACATTCATAATCTGCAAATAGTTGTCGGTTACGGACTTTGACAGCTCAGGGCTACCGTTGCGCTGCAATACGGCTGTCATTTTAAGCAGCAGGCTTTGCAGGGTGATGCCATTGATCTCGTCCGGCACGGGTTTGTTTTCGCGGCGAATACTTCTGGCAATGTGTGCCAGGTATGATGGACCCTGGTAACGGTTCCACGCTGCCATTACCTCACGCTTTTTATTTACCAGATCGATCAACTCTGAGCGGTGGTTTTTGAATAACTCCATCAGCCGTTTGCCTTCACTGAATTGCGTCAGTTCAGCCTCCAGTTCTTCCATGGTATTAGCGAGGTTAAAGATCGTCCTGGATGGAGCAATCGAATTTAACGGCACACCTTCCTTTCCTGCAACGGCGGAGTGAAAGGTGCTGTCGAGAATTTTTATGTTCAACGTCGTCTCTACCGTCTGCATATTGCAGGCATAAGACCGATGGTTGGTCAAGTCTGCGCCATAGATCAACAACACGGCCTGATTATGCTCATTAACGCAAACGGATCCCGAATCACCCTTAACGCTAAAATCTACAAACCCTGCTGCAGGTGCAACTTCCCATTGGGATGAGCGTGCTACCACCAGGTTGTTGTAATTCTTATAGGTTATACCAATAGGAATATTGCTATTGGAGATCTGGCCTGTCGAACGTACGGAGGTCGTGCGTCCCCGCAGATAAAGTGTTTCACCAGGAACGGGAGCGGCGCTCCCTGCCAGTATCCCAATATCGATTACTTCGTTTAAGTATCTTTCGTCCGGAATAGTATCGGTGTCCTGGCCGTGCAAGAGGGCGATAGCAGCATCCAGGTTGCCTGTCATAAACCTTCCATCGACGACGTCGGCAATTTCTCCGCAGGCGCAGCAGGAGCAGCACCCGTTGTGATTAGGCTGGCCCACCCTGGCCCCGTCGATGGTATTCGGATTCCCGACAACGACGTGCCAGTTGGATACGAGCACTATCTTGTTGTCGGAATTTCTGGTTGCAAAACATCCAAGCGTCCCATTGCCGGATTGTTCGCTCGACTCTACCGATATTCCACCGATCAATGGCCTGTATTTGTTGGAATCCAAAAGCGCTTCTCCAAATGGTATTTCATTTACGTCTGTTTTAAAGCCATAAATTGTTTCGGGAATCCGGTCCTCCGGACGAAGGTGACTATCTCCCTCTTTCTTTTTGACGGTAACCTTGAAACAAAGCTCTCCTTTCAGTTCTCCCTTCACTTCCTTCAACCCAACCCCTACTGCTACTACGTTTGGAAGCTTCATGAGCTCTTCCTGGGCTTTTTCTTTCACCTTGTCGAATTCCTTGTTCATGTCGACAAGTTCATTCCGGGGAATATAGGTATCCTTTTTAGCCATGCTGCATTCCGTTTTGCTTGTTTTTTATCCTGGACAACACTTCACGCAACGAGCGCGTTTCCCTGGCGATCAGCAATACCGTTGGCGCATATTTTCCGATGCTCACTTTCAGTTCCGGCGTTCCATAATCCTGCAATACCTCCGCCATATGCAGGATCAACGTTTCCATTTTAATTCCATCCACCTCTTTTACGAAGTCAATATCCTCCTCGAATCCACTGTCAACCACCGATTTGATAAACTTCGGACCGTGATGACGTTGCCAGCAGACCATTGTCGGGCGGTTTTTATTCACCAGGTACATCACTTCTTGTGAATGGGTCCTGACAACGTCAAGTACTTCTCTTCCAAGAGGAGACACTTTGAGCTGGTCTTCGAAATATTCGAGTTTGCGGATCTTCATATTTTATATCAATTCAATATCGATCTCCTCGGATTCAAACTGGCGATTAACAGGACTATCGTTGGCGCGCAGCAATTGAAAGAGTGCTTTAAGCTTATACTTTCCTTTTTCAATTTGCTTCGTTTTTGTTGTGGCGATCGTTATTGAGCGCTTATCGCTGTCCTGGACGATGGGGACACCAACTCTGAATTCATAGGTTGTTCCTTGCCTGAACAAAAATTTTTCATCCATAACTCGTTCCAAGAGGCTAGGTTCGTTGCGACTGCTTTCAATTGCTTCAACTTTAAATGACCGGACTATATCTACCGGCGCGTCACCTCTTGTGTTGATCAGCGCCCTGGGCGGACCTCCTGTGGGCATTTTTACCGGCCAGCCCTCTTCATCTTTTAGGAGAATTTGTAGAGAATCGAGAGGGTTGCTTGCCGTTATATCCGCTTGACCCTCATTGACAAGAACGATTGTTAAGGTCAAGCCCCCCTCAGAGACTGGTTGTTTTTTTTCGACTTTGATACGCAATCGGATGCTAGCAAGCGCTTGCATATCTCCAACGGCAGACCTGTGACTGTCGCCGGACCCTGTAACCGCAGCCGGCCGATCGCCAATTTCTCTAAGGTCGCTTTCAAAATATGTTTTGTCCTGCCCGTTCATAAACATTGCTTAATAAATTATTAACTCATTCATTTCGTCTCCGCCTTGTCCCTACATTAAGGACACAACGGTGGGCATGCTGGCCACCCATTGGCGTTTCTGTGCGCGCAGATGGCTGTTACCATTGGGTCGACGATAGCATGTTCAGCCACATCCGCCGGTCCGCCTCCAGCATGGTCACCCGTAACAAGTATAAGAATACGCGCAAGCCAATTTGCCTGCGCAGCTGTAAGGGCAGCCGCAAATCCCGGTGATGCCTGAATGGCGGCGATTGCCGTCGCCTGCGTCATGCCTGCAACGTGCGGTACTGTGAGAGCCTCTATTGCGGGTGTCAGGACTCCGATCACAGTCGCATCATTAAACGCGGGAAGGAACCGGCTGGCGTGCACATTTTCGTGCGCCGTTACTGCAGAGACCATATACCACGCGACATTGTTGATATTACCAAGGGCATTTAGATGATTCATCTGATCGCAAAAGTTTCCAATATTGGTATTCCCACCCGGTCCAGTAACTTCTGTAACCCCAGCGAGCAAGCGACTTTGCAAAGAATAATTACCTCTCGCGGTGAGCAAGGCTGCTTGCCAGTTTCCCCCAGCACGATAAGCACAAATCGTGACCGTTACGTTCTCAGGAAACGTCAAACCCCACGTCGTCGCGCCGAGCGCATTACTTGGCGCCGCGCCAGGAGCAACTGAAGTTACTACAGCATGAGCTATTGCAAGTACCGTCCTTCTTCTATACCATACCTTGCCGTTCGCAGGATTTGTTGCCTGGATCTTAACAGAGTTCGCGCGAGTCGCATCAGCTGATACATTATTATAATTAACCGTGATGGTCAGCGCACCTGCAACTGTACCTGTAGGCGCAACCGAAGCACCATCGGCTTCTATTATCACGGCCTGCGCTCCTCCTGTGGTAACATCCCAGTTTAATGCACCCGCACCTATTCCAAAGTCGGCTGCATTGAAAACTTCCTGATTATTCACACAGAGCCGTGCATTCCCACCGTTCCTATTAAGCCACTCGATCACATTCACCGTGACAACGGCTGGGTCACTCATGAAATTTCCTGCTGTCCGCGATAACGTTTCAGTGCTGTCTTTTATCGTAGCTGAGAAAACTAGCTGCGGATCATTTGCCGGGGCATTAAACGTTACGGAATTCCCTGTTGTGCTGCTCAACGCAACCGCGGGGCCGGCGGTTTGTACCCAAGTCACCACCGACCGCACGTCATTATCAGGATCAGCCGTCGATGTTACCGAAAGGGTAGCTTGCTCTCCGGGTTTTACCTCCACAAAGTCAGTAACTACTATTGTCGGCTTTTCGTTAGGCACTTTCTCCGTACTGGCTCCCACATCAATGGTATTCGGTGACCCGACCCCGGGAGGCGCGGTGCCGGCCCCGTTTAGCGTAGCGGTAAGGTTGGCATGCCATTCCTGATAAGGCGTGATCCGTATCCAAGCAGCTCCATTGTGAAATTCGAGATAGTCGCGGTAGTCGGCGCGCAAATATCCCTGCAGTAAATTTGTGGGATCGAAACCTTCGTTCGCGATGCGGAACAACTCGTTGGGTGCGGCGTCCGTGGGCGCTTGAAAATCATCGGCAGAACTATCACCTGCGGATATAAACGTTGCCTGGTCCGTATGCGTCCGATTGGCCGCGCCGGTTGCCTGATCACCTCTCGTGAATTTTGTTTCCCTCCGTGCCACGATGTTTCCTTCGATGGGAAGCGCTGCACCCGTCACGAAACTGATACTTCCAATTCCATTCCATGCAAGGTCCTGTGGTCCGATATCGTAAACCGTTTCAGCTTTTGCCAGGAACCATGTAGCGCCATTAGTGCCTGGCACAGCTACGCCGCACTGTGTATTATCGGTGCCACCCGTCGCGGCAAACCTCAAATTGTTGCTGCTGTCCAGCAAACTAGATGTATTCACAGTGCGCGCAACAAACTGGAAGATGGTGCGGAACTTGGTTATTTCCTTTCCATCTTTTGCGGCTTTAATCCAAACAGCATCGGTAGGGTTTTTCGAAGGCGATACGGTGTCATAGCGAACCGAAATCGACTCCAATCCCGCAGCAGTTTGTGTACCGGTTTCGACGATGACAGCACCGGGACGTCCGCCGGAGACATCCCAGTTCACCGGGCCCGTCATCTCAAAGTCTGTGCTGTCGAATATTTCGACCGGATTCAGGGCGGTATCCGCGTGCCCACCCGGCCACGCACTCAGCTCGCAACCGGTAGCACCCCCGCCAACGGGTTCACCAATCGTCGCAGCATCGGTACCCGCAATGGTGATACCCAGATCCAACATGACAGGTTTTATATGCGTGGCAATCACCTTTTTCAGGTCTGCCCTGCTCGCAGCTACCAACAGCCCCACCACCTGGTTGCCTGAATTGACGATAACAGAACCGGAGTCACCATGACACGCGAAAGGATCACCCGGATTGCCCCCGGTCTTTTCAATAAGCATTTGGTTCGTTCCATACGCCACTTCGCTTACCTTTCCCGTTGTAAGGCCCGTTGCCCGCCCCCGTTTCGATAGCGTCTCAAAACAAACGATGGCCGCGGCTCCCGAAATGCTCCCTACGATGCCCTCGACAACGTTTTCCGTGTTGTTGCTGGTAATCTCATCCAATAAATCATCGTGAATGTCAATAATGGCGCAATCCAAATCATTTGTGGACGTTGCTTTTGCCACGTCGCCAATATATCCGTGAGGACAGCAGCAACAGCTCATCCAATATTTCGGTTGGCCGATTTTTGTACTAAGGGTCGTAGGAGATTCCGAAGCAGCATTCACTACGTGCGAGCACGTTAATCCTACCAGAGCATTATCGGACTTCCTGCGGGCAAGTATTCCAAGGGTGCCATAGCCGGAAGGTTGGTCGTTATTAAAATGCTCGTTGCGGATGGAAATTCCACCCCGGATCCCATTATCGCGATAACCCTTTGTATCGATAGACAAAACCGTGCTTTCGCAAACCAGTGATGCTTTTTCAAAATGAGCGATCACATCGGTCTGAATGCCAAAAATCCGGTCAGGAATACGTTGGTTCTCAGGGATCTGCCTTAATGGAAGTTTGTCGCGCACGTAAAACCGGAATGCCCATTCCTCGCAGATCTTTCCCCGCTTTTCCTTCGCGCCAAGGCCCACGATTTCCACGCCGGGGATAGTCCCGAATTGCGCTCGCACATGAGGCAGAAATGAAAGTAACAGTCGTTGCTCGGCAACGATTTGAGAGCGGGTCTTCATAACAACAACTTACTTTATCCAACACACAGAGAAGCTCCGTCATGCTTAAAGGAAAGAAGGGCGTTAACGGGATACCATCGAACACATTCCAATTTTAGTTACGCACATCGAAATTTTTGACGGGGTCTCAAATTTTGAATGAATTAAAAAATCAAATCCCTGAAATGCAAAATAAATAGTCTCTTTTTTGGTGATCTCCCTGAAAATAGTTTCCCGAAAACAACCGTATTCATAAGCCCGTATCAAAAGAGCTCGCGATACCCTTAATTCAAAAAAAATTTTATGCAGTATGCTAAATGTTCTTGAAGTTTAACCCTGAATTTATGAGACGCTGCCGTTTGATTAACGTATAGGCCATACGTAAAAAATAAAACTATGGATGCCGGATTGCGGCATCCATAGTTTATCTCGCTAAAAGGTTTATAAAACTTTACGGCCAATTAGCCCAGCCGTATTTCACCAGATTGACCAGGTGCTGGCCGCCCGCGAAAACCGTCCGGGTGGGATCAAGGAAATCTTTCTCAAAGCCGCTTTCTATGCCAACGACCCTCGGTTCACCTCCACGCCATCCCCACAACGGTCCCCCGGACCAACCGCCCAGCGCAAATTTATGGGTCTCTATTTCGAGGCCGTCAGAATCATTGTCGATATCGCGTACCCACACTGGAATCTCCATGGAGGGGCGTTCGCCGCCGTTAGGTTCCGACGTCGGATAACCTACGCTGATCCAGGGGTCATTGTAATACCAGCTCTCGTTCGAATGCCACTCTGAACCCAGCCAACCTGTCCGCTCGCCAATTCTCCAATTTAGTTTACAGATAACATAATCCAGGCCCGTCACATCGTCCCGGTTGGGCACCCCTCTCCATGCATCGACGAATGCATGCCCAAACCGCGGGTCATTTCCATTTCGGTAGTTAGGAACGAACCGGATAGAAGAGTCGTCGGTACCCCAGGGCATGGCGTGACTTGCCGTCAATAAAAGTTGCGGTCCGACCAGCACGCCACTTCCTACTTTTGTCGGCTGACCGCGGCGGGTGATGAAGACTTTTCCGATTGCGCACCATGGCCACTCCGTTGCAACCGACTCGAATACCAACGGTTTGATTGGGCCAGGCAAATGAATGTCGAGATATCTCGGGCGGATCCGGGGCGCAGTCATTACATCCAGCCATTTCGGCCTGAAAGCACGCGGGGTCTGTAACCTGTCAGAAATATTTATGAGATCATCCATGGATAATCGACCGAAATCCCGCACAACCGGCTGGACCTCGGTAAGTTCACCCGTGGAGCGGATGCGGATCTTCGACCCCGCGTGATCGCAATGCGGTGGTGCGTCGTCGCTACCTTCAAATAGATATTCCTGAACATCACTGCGCGCGGGAATTTGCTCAGTGGCGGGATCGTCGCGCTGGAGAAAAAGTTCATCCAACGTCGGCGACGCAATCTTGTGCACGTGTTTTACCATAACTTGTTTGTTTAAAGTCCGACTAACTATTTTATACATCGTCAGAAATCGCAGGACCCTACTTCGCTACCGGCATTCCGGTACCGGGAAGTCAGCGTTTTTCTTTTTTAAAGTTATTTTGTGATGCGCCGGTGATCAATCACCTAAATAGGTCATTCAACGCCAGAAAGTCGGGATGCAGAACTGTTCGTGCAGCTAAAAGATTTGGAGGTATTGGTTGATGCAGATGTAAAATGCTTTGCCTAAAACAACTTCGTGAACATGTCCGCTCATGACTCCTTTATTTTTTATCAAACCGGAGATTTTTTACGCGCCCACCCGACAACCTGAAGCCTGTTAATTTATCCTCTTCATCTTTGACAAACAGTACCCTTCCCACGGTGCTGGAAAACTGCTCCGCCGTTACCGGGTCTGGTTGAAGCTCAAATTCCCCAAGGCGCATATGATGCATCATCAACTTTCCATTCGTAAGCGCGACATGGTATTCGCATGAAAGCTCCTCGCTATAGTAAGTTCCTGTGTAATTGCTTAAAAGATTGATATCAACCTGTCGTGGTATAACTTTTTTTGCGGAATCGATCCATCGATAACGAAGCGAGCTTACATTTCCGTCGTTATCTTCCAAAAAGGTCATCGAAGCATCGTAAGCATCAATCCAAAAAACGGAATCGGATTTTGCCTTCATCGGAAATTTTTCCTCACCGTTGGCCTTTGTCATGAGCTGGCCCCCTTCCAACGTGATGGTGACGTACCATCCATCGCCCAGCTGGTACATCCCTGTAGCCTTCCTGGCGAAAGCGGTGTCTACTGCAACGGTCGGCATATTCTTCACACTGTCGGCTCCTTTCTCATTCCCTTTAAAGTTTTCTTCTAGGAAAAGCTTGGCTACATCCAACGAGTATGCATAAGGGTTAAAGTCGGAAGCATTGCTCAAAATAATGCATGAAAATTTTTCGCTGGGAAAATTCATGACAACGGTTCGATAGCCCGCCCAGCCACCAGTATGGGAAACGGTTTTCAATTTTCCTTCTTCACCGAGTCCAAGACCATATCCGTATCCCACCTTCTCTCCATTGCTGAGGACACCATCTTCCAGCATGCGCAAGTAAACCGGATTTTTCGACGCGATCTCTTTGTCAAAATTGATCACCCATTTGGCAAGATCTTCAACGGTAGTAAATAATGAGCTCGAACCATATGCTGTTAGCCCCGTAGAACTCTTGGCGAATTGACTGCCCGAGCGATGATACGAGTATGCAAGGTTCTTGATTACCTTATGGTGGTCATCGAGGAATTGCGACGACCTCATGTCTAGCCCTGAAAAAATATTTTCCGCTGTCCATTCGCGAAATGATTGACCCGATACTTTTTCGACGATCGCCGCGAGCAAGTTATAGCCTGTGTTAGAATACATGAATTGCGTGCCCGGATCAAAATCCAGCTCTTTTTGATTCTTAACCATTCGCAGAATGTCCTCAAAAGAAAAAACTTCATCCCAACGCCATCCCGCAACGTTGAGGGTTTGCGGCCAGTCCCTTAAGCCGCTGGTATGATGAACAAGGTGCCTTATCGTAATTGTTTTTCCGAAGTCCGGAACCTCGGGTAAATACTTCCTGATGTCATCGTCCAAACTGATGCGCCCCTCGTGCAATAAAGTTGAAATAGCATACCCAGTGAACTGTTTTGAAACGGAGGCGATGTCAAACACTGTCGATGGAGTAATAGCGATATCATATTCCAGGTTTGCAAGCCCATACCCCTTGGTGTGAACAACCTTTCCATTGTGAATAACCGATACAACACACCCTGGCCCGGATTTGGTATTATATTTTTCAAAGATCCGGTCGATGTCAGCGTTCTGCGAAACGCTATCCACCTGACATGAAAAAGAAGAGACCATCAGCAACATTGAGATCAACGTCGCTAAAACTGAAGAGGGAATGTATTTCATAAAGTTTCCACTTTGGTGAGGGTTGACAAGAGAAATTTAGCGCAAGGGCGATTAAAGACAAAGACAGATGGTAAAGGCTGCCCTGGAACGCAATAAGAAGCGGACATTTAAAAAGCCTCAAAATAAATGCCTGTCAGGTAAAAGTGACGACAAAACCGGTTCTGTCGATCATGATCAGCCCCATAGATTTAGAGATTTACGCTCAAATAGAACGGATGCCGACAACGATCACGTCCCAATGTGCCCGGAACATGATGAATATCATTCGCGAAAAGTAAATTAGCCAATACTTTTACAGAAGATCCCTGTTTTAATACCTAAGGTTTTGTTGAGAGTATTTAGCTATCAGTTGAGGAGCGTGTTGAGGTGTGCAGCCACTCTTGGACTTGCCGCGCTCTTCGGGGGGGCCATTTATGTCGGCGACATTGACACGATCACTCCGCAGCAGGGACCTTATCAGTTGCAGGTTCCTGTAAAATTCGGACCTGCATTCAGAATTCCCGACGACAACCCCCTTACGTACGAAGGAATCGAGTTAGGCCGTATGCTGTTCTATGAAAAAAAACTGTCGGCAGATAATACAATATCTTGCGGCACCTGTCACCAGCAAAGTCTGGCCTTTTCAGATGGCAAAGCGTTTTCAGACGGCATAAGGGGTTCGAAAACAAAGCGTAGCACCATACCTCTATCCAACCTGCTGTGGAAATTTAAGTTCTTTTGGGATGGAAGGGCATCGTCGCTGGAGGAACAGGCGCTGATTCCAATTCAGGATTCGCTCGAGATGCATCTGACCCTGGATGAGGCGGTGAGCAAACTACAGAACACGCGTACATATCCACCTTTATTCAAGCAAGTATTTGGCTCCGATCAAATCACCGCTGCAAACATCGCCAAGGCGATATCGCAGTTCGAACGGGTAATGATATCCTCCAATTCCAGGTATGATAAGTTCCTGCGGGGAGAACTACAACTGACAGAACAGGAGAAAATCGGGATGGACCTGTTCATGACGCATCCCCTTCCCGAGAATAAACTCCGCGGGGGAAACTGTGGAGACTGTCATGGCTCGTTCAAGATATCACTGCACGGCATCCACAATAATGGGCTTGACCTCGAGCCGCAGGACCGCGGCAGGGAATTGATCACGGGAAAGGTAACGGACAGAGGAAAATTCCGCGCGCCGTCGCTTAGAAACATTGCGCTAACGGCGCCCTATATGCACGACGGTCGGTTTCAAACCCTGGAAGAAGTTGTGGATCATTACAACGACCACATCCAGGCTAGCGCCACGCTCGATCCATTGATCATCGAAGCGTCGAATCAGGTTGGAGGCAAGTCGCTTTTGCTTACACCCGCTGAAAAAAAAGCCATTATTGCATTTATGAAAACCCTTACCGATTCTACGTTTATTACTGACGAACGGTTTTCAGATCCTTTTATTAAAGTCGACAAACGAAAAAAGAAATCCTGACCGATGACAATCTCTACCAGTATTTTATTCCTGTTGGTGTTCCGGACATTGTTCATTAACGATCCACAACCTGCACCTGCGCGGGATATTGAGCTCGTTATCGACCACGCCTTCGGGCCCGAACATCTGACGCTCGAAAAAGGCTATACCGTCGGCAACCAGGTGGTGACGTTTACGAGACTAAAATACTATGTATCAAACGTCACACTGCGTCACGCAGATGGGACGACCTGGCGTGACACGGAAAAATATCACCTCGTCGAAGTTGACGAAGAGACGGCTGCGGTCGCTACGATCAAGCTTAAAGATGTGCCCCTTAAAAAATTAGCGGAGCTAAAATTTTCCATCGGCGTAGACAGCGTTGACAATCATAGCGGCGACCAGGAAGGTGTGCTGAACCCCGACTACGGTATGTTTTGGATGTGGGAGACCGGCTATGTGTTTTTTAAGGTTGAGGGCTATCGTGCTTCCGGTGAGCACGACCGTGGCGCCTTTGTCTATCATGTCGGGCGCGATAACTGTTTCAGAACGGCTCGTCTCGAAATACCCGGCGACGTAACAGCGCAAGCTTCTACGTTACGCGTTGCCGCCGATGTTTCAGGTATATTTAAGGGCCTGGTGGGGCAACAACTCCGCGAGTCGAAAGCCAATGCTTCCATCAGTGTAATGGGCGGTCCGAAGGCACTGGAAGCAGCGGATAATTTCGTGAAGATTTTTTCGATTGCGAGATAGATTTTTTTTGGATCCATCATAGCTAGGCGTCCTAAGTGCATCTGAGTTAATTATCCTTCGCCTGGAAAAGAGAACGTCCATCAGCGACGCAAAAAATAATGGAATCATTTTTGCTTTTTCAAAAAAAGTGAAGTTTTAATAAACGAGCCGGCGAGTATGGCGGTTTACTGAAGTGTGGTTTGCTTGATTCAGTTGCATTCTTCGAAGCAATCATTCTCAGGTAACGTTGTGAAGTAATTTTATGGGGAACGCGCCAGGTACGAACAAATTACATTTTCGATTCGATGATTAGGTTATCCGAAGCACTGACGAACCGGTCAGAGCTTAGCAATAATATTGACCCAAATGAATTTACCGTAACCAAACCAATCCCATATGAAATATTTTATAGCAGCAATTCTTCTATTAGGTTCGATTCAATGCAGTGCCCAATTTAACAAAGGCGACAAGGTATTGGGCGGCACTTTCGGTTTTAATACAGCAAAAAGTGAAAACAATCAGTACACCCCGATGACTTCGGGTAACTCATCCTTTGGTATCTATCCAAATTTTGGAATTCTTGTAAACAGCAATCTCGAAATTGGCGGCCAGCTTGGGTACACCTGGAGCAGGGATGAGTGGGATGCCGTAGGTGGCAGCAACGACCGGAAGTCAAATTCATGGACGGCGAGACTTTATACGCAGCGATACTTTATGATCTCTGACAAGTTTTTATTTTCCCTCGTTGGAAGTATTAGCTATGGTTGGAGTAAGGAGAAGACTTCCATGACGAATCAGATTGAAACGATCGAGCAGGAAAACAAATGGACTAACTTTGGATTTGCTGTTACACCGACCTTCATTTTTTTCCCCTCGCCTAACTGGGCCGTACAAGCAAGTATTGGTAACCTCAACTACACCCATTCGAAAAATACCACCACTGATGACGCGTCAAACTCGTTCGGGATGAATTATGGTTCCCTGGGCTTTGGTTTAGCTTATTACTTCAGAGGGGAAGTTGACTGACCAAAGTGGAAGGGTAAAGTTTGTTGCTTACGAACACCCTGCAAGTGGGCGTCGGGCACGGCAGCGCACGCGGTAGCTCCGGTCCGGCGTTGGGGAGTGCGTCGGCTAAATTGGAGTATTGGGTCTTCTTACTACCAGGCTATCGGCGGGGTATTTTTGTTTGAGCTGATTCATCTGCTCCTCTGCCCAGGTGATAATCGTCGCCTTCTCTTCGTCGGAAAGTTTCGCTTCGGGATGAAGGCCTAACCATGTATAGGATGGCAAGGGCATTTCGCCATTCTCCACCAGTTCCACAATCTCTTCAAATTTGTGGTTTTGTGAAGCAATCCGCCGGGTTGTAAACGTTGAAAAGTTAAGTTCATCCTTTCCTTCTTCGATATGATTATTTAACCACCAGGCCACCGGTTGAATATTTGCATACCAGGGATAATCGGTCTTATTACTATGGCAATCGTTACATGCCTTCTGTAAGATGGTCTCGACATGCTGAGGAACGACATAGGCGTTTTTAATGCTGTTAGACTCGTCGTTGGACAAATTTTTCTCAGGCCGGAAGAACTGTATGATCACGAAAACAGCGGCAAGTGCTAATAAGATTTTAAGCTTCATAGAGCAAGGGAAAGAGTTTGAAGATATTCAAAAAGTTGAGTTTCCTTAGTACAATTACGCGTTGAAAGAAGAAAGTATATCATATGTGAAGGTCAAGGTGAGTTACTGACTCGTTTTTACAGAAATAACCCTATAGTGCTTTTTCTCATAAGCAACTGGATCGATTCCCAACTCTCGCAGCCTTGCCGCAAAATTCGGTGTCGCGCTCAAATGAAAATGCAATCCAAATGATAGCAGGTTATAACAAAGACTGAAATGGCCTAAGAGCCGTGAGTCGATCAGCGAAGCGACGCTGTCGGCGCGACTGTACTCTCCTAAGGCATTATAGGCTAAAATTGGACTATAGCCATATGAATCAAATAGGGGCTGTGATGCGAGTTGGCGATCAAGCTCTGCGCGATCCTTGGTGGAACCTCGAGTGAGAATTTGGAGAAATAAGGAATAGGCATCATCATCGCGCTTATAGTTCTGGAATGCATCCAAGGCTCCTTGGTAGTCATTTTTTCGAAAAAACAAAAAGGATTTGACTCGCGCGTTCACGTATGACCTGGTGTAGTCGTTCTTGTAGAGAAGCAGCGCACTGTCTGGCTGGTTATCATTCACCAGTCCGATTGCTGCCCAATACCGTGGCATGTCGGCGAGCTGGTCAACCTCAATAGCTTTCAGATATTGCCTGGAGACAAACTTCGGGTCAACAATGGCAAGAAAAAGTTCCCAGCCAGATTCCCAATTTTCAGTTATGTCGAGATATGAAGGTAATGGGGTCCAATCGTTGGAGAAAATGTCCCGGGTAAATGAATACCCGATTTTATCAACTGAATTTTGTGAAAGTGCAATCGCTTTATTGATGTCATTCATCATTCTATCGTATTGTTCTCTGTCGGAAAGGTTGTCGAGAGCTCTAATATTTGCTCCTGCCAAAAGACTGTGGTTAAAAACATCTGCTCGATCAAAATACGCCCTGGCAAAATTGGGATAAATTTGAATTGCCTTGTCAAAAAATTTATTTGCTTCAATCAGCCGATCGAAATTAGCAGTTAAGTGAGCCTCGAGGTAAATCGCTCGTCCTTTCAGAAATTCCTGATAGGCTTCAACACTGGTAGTACCTATGCTCTCCATATTTTCGAGGGCTCGGTTGTCCAGCAGGAGGTCCAACGTGTTAGCAACATTTTTTGAAATATCGGCTTGTATTTCAAAGATTGAATCGATAGTGTACTCGTAAACATGCGACCAGAGGTGGGTGTCGTCGTTCGCCTTTATTAACTGAACTGTAACTCTCAATTGATCGTCTACTTTCCGCACGGATCCCTCCAAAACATGAGCAACGCCCAATGAATCCGCAATACGTTTTGCCGGAAGTCCTTTTTCCTTGAAAGAAAACGATGTAGTCCTTGAAATTAACTTTAAACCTTCGAGCGATGACAACGTATTTAGCAATTCTTCCGTCAGGCCGTCAGAAAACCATTGCTGATCTTTCTTCGGTGAGATATCTGCAAACGGTAAGACAACCAAGGACTTATTTTCTGGACCCTTGATCGCAGGAACCGGTTGTTTGGGTTGGAATTTCCAAAAACCTAGTGAGATAAGAACGATGATAGTGATCGCGGCAAATATAAATTTTGCAGGAACCCGTTGTCGAATAGTTGAATCTTGCTGTGTGATGTTGACAGGTGTCGGCGATGACTTTACATTTGATGACGATTTTATCGCTTGCACTATCCCCTTGACAGCATTAGCGACCTTGTTTAATTGATCACGATAGAATGTGTGGTTGAGGTTATCCTGAGGATGCTCTTCCACCTGACGCAATGGGCGATTCACTCCCGCAGATTTGAAAATAAAATCGATTGGCCGCAGAAATCCCCCAATTTCCTTTTCGATCATTAATTTATCCTCCAAATCAAGATCATGAATTTTAACCGGAAGAATTCTACTCGTTACGTTTCCATTATTTAGTTTGATATCCCTGCCAAAAGAATCCTGGCTGGACAAGGTGTTGAAAGCACAAAACTCATGCTGCCAGGCAAAAGACATTGGATCGCAGTAGGTTTGTGAGATGATAGGAATGAAGATGAGGCACTTTAATTTTCCTTCCAGACTTTTGTTTACACTGTCTGTCTCACCCAGGCCATCATATTGGTTCTTATCGAAATAAATGGACAACGGTTCCTTTAGGGTGGCAGCCAGTTCTTCATGTAGTGCGTTAACAAAATCCGTTACCCAACCACTACGGTTATCGTTGTGGCGGTAGCTGATAAAGATATCGTATTCAAAGCCAGGTATAATCGCGGGCATCTGACGGGAATTTTAACTTTCCAACCGTTTAACTAATACAGGTCGCTCAAAGAACCAAGATAGGAATATTGATCCTAAGATTTTCCGGGTATTTGGGTCAAACCGTGTTGCATCTGAGAACGGAAAAATGGGGACCCGATAAAATGCAAACCAGGCCGCTGACCGTCGCGCAACGACTGCACGTGACACGGTTCCTCACTTGCCAAAAGATCGTATCCCCGGGACTGCGCAAGTCTTCCAGCGAGGCTTGCGGGTAATGAGACTTGTGCCTATCAAGTCGCCAGTCTTTTCGACTGACTTCCACTGGCTAGGTCTGCATCACGTACAGTAAATTATATGAAAGTCTGGAATAATTCCCAGCGCTGCTGCAGAGATATTCTTCCGGTATCCAGTACAATACCAGCCACAAACGGATTTTTGTGAGTATAGTCGAGGCGCGATTTAGTATGTCTTCCGAGTTAAATTCGATTGATTACCATGCTGCTGCCAAAACGGTCGGTGGGGATTTTCTTTTTCTGTCTTGCCTAAAAACCCAGAAGGCTCTTCCGGATTTCTGTGGGATATTTCGGGAAGCTTCTATGAAACTTTAAAACTTGCGGCTCAAAAAAATGTTAGCTATCGTGTACTTGTAATTTAAATGCAAGTCCGAAGTCTAGCAACATAACAGGTCCAAGTCTCGCTTGCGCTCTACCCACAGCTGGAAGACTTGAACCAGGCAGTTACACGTCGCAAAAAAAATGAAGATCGATTCACTTTACGATGCGGTCCGCAAAAATCTGAACATGACGTTTTATTTTGTTCATTCCAACGGCGAGATCGCTACGGAGTCTTCTAACCGGCAAGACAAATATATAAGGAACACTATGGCACCCTATTACCTTGCCTACAACTAGATGGCCCTTCTAGACAAAGACAGTCGTTATTCTGGAATGGTGAACTGGAACGCGCTTAGATCCAATCCAGTGGAATCATTGAAGCACCAATAACCATTCTCCTGTTGTTTAAATCTGATGATACTAGAATCCGGGGATGTGATCTTGTATTTGTTACAATCGTGATATGATCCGGTACAAAATCGAAACCTCTTATCACATTTACGCCATATTATTGAGATAGATCAACTGCAAACTTTCACCATCCTAAATTTTTGTATTATGAAAAAAATCTTGTCGTCTTTCTTCTTGATGATCCATCTCGTTCAGCCAGTGCTTTCCCAGGAAAATACGTCTTACGGAGTTAATGCCGGCACCGAGGGGAATAGAAACAGCTTCTTCGGTTATAACGCCGGCGAGCAGGCTGGCAAAAATTCTTTGTCGAATACGGCGATTGGGCACAGCGCCATGATGGACGATACTAATGGAATTTTTAATACCGCTGTCGGTGCGTCTACACTTTTATTAGGCGGCGACGCTTGCACCGCAATTGGCGTTGGTGCGTTGCAGCAGAACCGGGGCCTAAGCTTCGAAAATACCGGGCAAGCGAACACGGCGGTGGGCGTCAGTGCCTTAAATAATAATCTTTATGGAGATAATAATACCGGAGTAGGTGCAGGGAGTCTTCATCGAAACCGGGGCAGCGAAAACACTGCCCATGGATATGCAGCGCTATATACGAATTTTGATGGTATGTATAATACCGCCACGGGCGCTTACTCTTTGTACGGCGGTAACGGCACGCTTAATACGGCGAACGGTTACCGTTCACTTTATGGAAATACAAGTGGAAAGGAAAACACAGCAATTGGCAGCTACGCTATGGATTCAAATACTACCGGGTATCAAAATACCGCCAATGGTTATCGTTCACTTTTTTCGAATACCATCGGTTATTACAACACTGCCTTAGGCAGTTATGCGATGTACCTAAACATCAGTGGAAGCTTTAATATGGCGTCAGGTTATTATGCGTTGTCTGCGAATTCGATAGGTATTCGAAATAGTGCGGGAGGCTTTCGAGCAATGGACAGCAATACAACGGGAAGTAACAATACCGCAGAAGGTGCCTTTGCCCTGGAAAGTAATACCACAGGCAATTATAACAGCGCGTTGGGTTATAACGCCGGGCCAATAGTGGGTGATTTGAGTAATACCACGGCGATTGGCTCGCAGGCAATTCCAACCGCATCGAACCAGGTGCGGGTAGGTAATACTGCCGTGACCAGTATCGGTGGTCAGGTATCCTGGACAACATTTTCCGATGGCCGTTTCAAAAAGGATATTAAGGAAGATGTTTCGGGATTGGATTTTGTCAATAGCCTCAGACCTGTCAGTTATGTCGTAGATAGAGCCGAAGTCAATAAGTTTTTACACGTATCAGACAGTTCCGCTGATCAATCACAAGAAAAAATGCATATCCAGCGGCAAACGGGTTTCGTAGCACAGGAAGTTGAAGCTGTTGTCAAAAAAACCGGTTACGTTTTTTATGGCGTGGATGCCCCTGAAAATGAAAACGATCACTATGGTATTCGCTACGCCGAGTTTGTCGTCCCTCTCGTTAAAGCGGTTCAGGAATTATCAACCAATGCTGAAGCGCAACAAAAGCAAATAGAGGAACAAAAGAAGCTTATCGAGCAGCAGCAAAAACAAATTGAAGTACTCTTGGCTGGACTGAATTCCAAAATCGACATTGGAGCCAATGGAATGAATGGTAACAAGAAGGCTTTTCTACTTCAAAACAATCCCAATCCCTTTACTTCTGAAACAGAAATAAGAATGACGTTGGACGAAACGGTGGGTGACGCGACGATTATAATTTACAGTCTGGACGGAAAGGAGATGAGAAATATTCGTGTAGGTGACCGTGGTGAGGTTTCAGTTAAAATGTCCGGAAGTGAATTATCACCAGGAATGTATTTATATACCTTGGTGACGGATGGTAAAGTCGTCGATACCAAAAGGATGGTGCTGACGCAATAGATAGAACACACCTTTGTTAATCTCTAGTCATTACTTGTTGAACATTTATCGCAACAGTGCAAGAGGAGTGTTTCAAAATAAGAGCTATCGCTAGCGATTCGTCAAACAAAGGATACTGGGGAGATCGAAGAAAAGTAGGTCCAAAATTTTTCTCCATCATTTTGTAAAAGTCGCTGGGCGTTTTATCTTTTTTGGTGATAAGAAATCCAACATTGTATTGCTTAATGTAAACTGGATTTTTTGCCAAGTTTTCAAAGACTAAATTAAGAGTCACTTTCTTTCCAACCTTGAAATTTGTTCTAACGCGAACAATACTAAGAAAGGGGGTATTTTCTAATATGTACTGTTTTTTAAGTTCGTCAACTGCGTCGTTAAGCGCCGATACTTGGGCTTGGGCATTTATACTGTCACGCTCGAACCTTTTCCTTGCGTCAATACCTGCTATCGAATCAGAATTGTTTAGCCAATTCAAGTGCTTCCTCGGCAACGTCAGCAGCTTTTATGGCAGCTCCGTAGATTTTACCCCAGAACAATATTGAAGCATGGAGATGAATATTGCGACAACCGTCACTGCCATCAAACCAAGCTCTATCGTTATTCGAATCCGTTCTCTTTTTTCGCTTGCATCCATTTACTAATTGATAACGATTGGTTTGGTTTTATGAAATCTGCCAAAAATTAAGAAGAAAGCCAAACCCGCCGGGGATGATTGTCAAACCGATTATTTTCCGATTGGAAAACCGGATTGCCTGCCGTTTTCATTTGCAGTAAATTTCCATCATGTACAAAAAACGAATCGCCTTGGAATTTCAAATATTTTGGCTGCGTTGCAAGCTTGCGGCTCGGGGCTCCTCGCGGCGGTGTTAAAAGATCGTTTGGTAGTCTGATCGGGCAACGACGTTTGATCAGACTTACCAAAGGAAATTGGAGATCAGAGTCAACATTAAAAAGGATGATTTAAGGACCATTTGTTTGCCAACGTGAAAATAAAAAAGGAGTTACTTTAATGTAACCCCTTGATTATCAAGAGCCCCCTGTCGGAATCGAACCAACGACCTACTGATTACAAGTCAGTTGCTCTACCAGCTGAGCTAAGGAGGCTTGTATTTCTTTCATTAGTTCGCCTACAAGCCACAACCCGCTAAAAAAGCGGATGAACTAAAGTCGTTTATGTTGTTCTTAGCCAATTAATTAAAAATTAATTTTCGCCGGCGTGCCGGCGGGGCTGAGGTTCTAAAACGAGGTTGCAAAAATAAAGTAAGTATGCTCTCCAGCAAATAAATAGTTATAAAATAACTTGAAAAACAACGATTTCGCAGGCTTGCATCCATCCATGATCAGTGTTGAGCCTGGTACCGCCGCTTATAATGAAGCAGAGGCTTCTCCAGGAATTCGTATGATAATGCTGCCACTCCCAGCGAAATAACCCACCGCAATCCGGTAACCAGCACCAAGTTTCCCATGCTGTGTGCCACCCTCAAACTTTCCAACGCCATAAAGATCGGCAAATGATAGACATAGATTCCATAAGATCGCTTGCCAACCCAAACCAGTGCCCGGTTGGAAAAAACGGGATGATTCGGATTTCTGATGGCGAGAAACACTATTGAAAGACAAAAAAGATTTGTGAAGATGAATCCGCCGTACCTCCAGTATGGATCGTACAGACTCAGCGTAAGGCCCAGTATTATAAATCCTGCTAAACACACCATGAGCCAGACAAAATCCCACCTCGTGTCAAACGTTTTGTGATGCAGTTCGCGGTCGCTTAGATAAAAATATAACAAACCTCCAAGCAGAATACAATCGACACGGCAAAGCGTGAACTCGTAAGATCCGATCACAAATATCTTGTACACCCATTCTCCCTCATGAACAAAGACGAAAATGCGGAAGATCGTCACGGCCAGCAGGGTCAACAGCAGGATCCTAATGCGGGCAGTCGCCGGTGCAACCACAATAACGTACGCCATTACGAACGGCCATACAAAATAAAAATGCTCCTCAACGGAAAGAGACCAAAGGTGGTTCAGGTTGCCGGTTAAGGTATCAGCAATAATATTGGTGGAATAAAACAATGCGCCAAAAGTAGCAATAGCCTGGTCGTTGGGTGCCTCGAGCCTGGTCACCGGCCAGAGAATATCTGCTAGAACAACTCCCAGCCATAGGGCAGGCAACAGCCGCAGACCGCGGCGCGCATAAAATTTAATGAACGAGATCCTTCCTGTCGATTGATGCTCTTCGAACAGCAGTGACGTGATAAGATATCCGCTGACGATAAAAAAGAGGTCGACGCCAAGAAATCCTCCTTTAAAGGCACCATAACTGCCATGAAAAACCAGTACCGCGAGCACCGCCAGTCCTCGTAGTCCGTCAAAGCTCCTTATGTAATTTGTTTTCATTTTCCCGGCGTCCTGACCGGACACGGAAAATGTTCAAGAAATCAAAGTCATTGGCTCAGGCCGGAATAGGGAATCCCAACATTTTGGAGACGGGGAATTCTCAAAGCGGAAACCCTAATCCAATGGGTGACTATCCTTGGGCCTTTTACTTCAGAGTATGCAACAGGCGTTCGCCTGACAAGAGAACAAAGCACTTCAAAGAGACAGTCTTCCTGTCCTCTGAAATAAAGTATACGCGTTATACGGTCTTCAGCATTTTCAGCTGATCCTTGAGTTGTTTCAGATGTTCGTTGGCCATTCTTATTTTATCATTGAACTCCTCCCTCACTTTTTCCGCATTTTGCGAACGGGAGAAAAATTCAAGATTGTTTTGCCACAGGCCGATATCATTTTCGATCTTACTGATCTTCTTCCTGATCACCTGCTCCTTTTGATAGATCTTGCGGTCCGCCATCGGATCGTTCCTCAGATCGCTGAGCTGATTCT
>DASUTP010000396.1:0-5084 GCA_036374515.1 Chryseolinea sp.
AAAGAGCAGTAAAGTCGTGTCACTAAAATAATGTGCAACGATATTAACGCCATAGAACATTTGGTTGAAAGCCGGGAACCAGAAATAATTCAGTAAGACTGAAAGCAATACCGCAATGCAAACAATAAAACAACATTCCAACAATAATTGAGCGATAAGTTGCTTGTGTGAACTGCCCATCACTTTTCGCATACCTATTTCCTTTAGCCTCCTGTTAGCCTGGGAAACTGTGGTATTGGAAAAATTGAGACAAGCGGAAAGAAAGATCAAAATGGCAAGAGCAAAAGGGCCATACGTTGCAGAATCTTCGGGACGTTGACGAAGTGCGTTGGATGGGATATCACCATATACCGCATGGTCTCTTAGTGACATAAATTTAAATCCAGCGGCTTTCCAGTCCATCCTTGCTTTATTCTGAACGGGCAGGTATTTATTGAATGATTTTGCAATCAATGGAACGTCTGATGCCCGCGGGATCTTGAAATATGCCGCGTCCAGCATCCATGTCCAATCGTCAGAAGCCAGTCTGCTTCCATCGCCTTTCAGGTAATTTTCAAAATTGGTGATGAATCGAAACTGGATCGTAGAATGTACCGGGAAATCTTTCAGGACGCCCGTCACCGTGAGTGGCATTGCATAGCTTTCATCTGAATAGAAGGTCAATGATTTGCCGATCGGATCTTGTTTCCCAAAATATTTTTTTGCGATAGTCTCGGTGATCAGGACGGAATTCTTATCGGTGATATTATTTGAACCGCTCACCACAGGGAAATTGAAGAGTTCAAAAAAAGCAGGATCTGTGAAATGCGCCTGCTCAGCGAAAGGGTCACTCTTATCGTACTTGACATTCAGCCCGCGGCTATCCCAGCGAACTGCTTCAGCAATGCCCGCGAATTCAGACTGGGCCTGCTTTACGGCAGCCAAAGGGAAAACGCCCCTTGCTTCGTTTGTCCCTGCCTGGTAGGTTAGAGCTCTGTAGACGTGATCCTTATCTTTATGGAAATCGTCAAATCCCATACTGAAACGGTAAGTCTGTAACCCCCAAACCATCGCAGCTATTCCAATCGCCAATCCAAAGATGTTGATGAGCGTATAGCCCTTATGCCGCCACATGTTGCGGAAGACGATCTTGAAAATGTTTTTTAACATGGCTGTTTTTTTAAGGTCAAATAATAGAAAAGTGATCGGGCCAGGGCATGGATATCCTCGGGTGCAGATTCAGGTAATACGAATGGGAGAAAATAATGTTACAATGTTTTTGGGAGATACCTGCTACCGGTCACATAAAATGCAAATCCCAGGACTGGCGGTCCCGGGACATTTTCAACCACGCTTAAAATGATTTTCAAGCACTTACCAGGCCTTGCAGTACGCCTTTTCCTTATGGTCAAACTTTAGTTCTATAGGAATTGTGGTATAAAACGAATACACAGAATCTTCTGCATGTGTTTTGGCTATGAGCGGCTTTACTCCCTCAAAATCTTTTCCATCTTTTTCCCTCTTGCCAATTCGTCTACCAACTTATCTAAATAACGGACTTTCTGCATCAGTTTGTCTTCAATCTCCTCTACACGATAGCCGCAAATCAAGCCTGTGATTTTTGAAACGTTCGGATTCAGTGCCGGCGCCTCACCAAAGAATGTTGCAAAATCAACTTTCTTGTCGATTTGTTTTTGCAGTGTTTGTTTATTGTAACCCGTAAGCCAATAAATAACGGTATCCAATTCTTCTTTTGTGCGTCCCTTTTTCTCCACTTTTTCAATATACAATGGGTAGACGTTGGCAAATTTCATCCTGAATACTCTTTCGTTATTTGTATTATTCATTTTGCATATTATTTACTGTCAAATTTAATAAGCCTTCATTACAACCGACGACGTCAGATATGGATTCTCAAATTTAACTACCTCCCCAGCTTGCTTCCCCGGAATTAGAAACAATCGCACTGAAAGTGCTTTGGAAGTATATTTAAGAGATAGGGCCGCAACATCGATAAGTATATTCTCAATGACTTGTTTGGCTGTATTTCCGGGCAAAGGCACCACATCAAGCCCGGTGCCGGATACAGCTGAAAACAAAAGCAATTCCTGGAGCGTGTACTTAAATTCCATCGCTCTTTTAGCCAGCACTTTGTCTTCTATAACCGGCAGCATCAGACCCGAGTAACCACATTTCTTGATATCCAATGCTTTCAGTACATCGGTGATCAATGCACAAGCATTTAACGTGGCCGGATTGCCAAAGGGTTGTTTAGAATATGTTTCGATCGCTTGCCCGATACTGGCATCCAACCCGGGAGCCGGCGATGCATCAATCCCATCGTATTGCCAATTTGAGGTGCTGGAAATGTCCACTGCAATATCCTGGATAGGAATCAATGCCTTTTCAAGATGCAATTTTAAATGTTGTCTCACATTAGAAGGATCATAGTTTTGTTGGAATGCTTCGGTAATGAGGTTGGGCGATTCAAGCCCGATGGCAAAACTGTTGATCCCCTCATGAAAAGCAGCCGGAAAAAATGGAATGCCTGCGGGACAATTGGCAGATGCGGTAAAACGGAAACAAGCCTCTCCCCCTTTCGACTTTGAAAGTACAGCAAGGATTTCCAAGGAAGCTTTTATCGAGTTGTAATGAATGCCCTTTTCGTGCGATGAGATTGACAAGTTAAAACTGATATTCGATGTAACCTGCACAAGTTTTGCTACCCATTGACCTATGTTAACGTCATAAGTATCAGGCGGCAGTATTTGCCCGATGGAAACAGAGATGTTGTTTTGTTGAGCTATTTTATCCAACCTCACAAGAAAAGGTAATGCATCATCATAGGAAGTTCGGTTCAGGTATTTATAAAGATTCTGGGTACTGATTCTTATTGTTTGCACTTCATACCCTTTATCAATATAAGTCTGCCTTGCTTTATTCAGGAATACAATTGCGGCGTAGAAGGTTGCAGTGTCGGAAAGGCTGTTCAGTGTAATGCCGGCAGTTACTGTCCTGACCCGGAATGCGTGAGTTGGTTTTTGTGCATTGGAAACAATGCTCATTGAAATAAAGACCCAAATAACAAGCAGTTTCCTGGTCATGGTATGAAGCCTATATCTGGAAGATAAGAAACTGTAGCGGATTTTTCGTCTCCCGTGTCTACCAATTCCCCTCAAAAGCCAATTTTTTTTGTCCGTTACATCGAGGACGGCTGTCAAGTGACAGTCATTATTATTTATTCTTTTTTTATTTCATACCATAACTCTACCATTCCGCTTTTGTAGGCTGTCACGTCTTTCAGATGCAATACGTGTTCGCCTACATGGTCAAAGAACGGAGTTCCGTCGCCCAAAATAATGGGCAACACTGATAACCTGATTTCATCTGCCAATTCTAAACGAATGAATTCTTTGACAAGGATTGCTCCTCCTACAAGCCAAACGTTCTTGTAATTTGGTTTTAGTAGCTCATTCACAAGTTTGGCGAGGTCGCCCGAATACAATTCAACATTCGGTCTGTCAACCGGCAGGGTTCTGTGAGTTACGACAATTGTCGGCACGTCTCCGTATGCCCAGCCATAAGATTTGGACAGTTCAATGGCATGTTCGTATGTACGAGCACCCATTACATAACAATCTATAGTTTTAAGAAATTTGTCAGTGTCTTGCTCAGTAACCTGAACGCCTTTTTCAAAGTAGTCAGAAGTGTCAAACCACGAAACGCTATTGTCTTTTTTGGCAATAATTCCGTCAAGACTTGAAACCATATGAATCGTTACTTTGAAGGAGTCTGTCATGATTGGACGGTTACACTACCAGGTTTGCAACCCAATAAATATACACAATCCAATAAAAACTGTCCATGCGCAAAAACCAACTGACCGGGCTAATAAAAACTTTAAGTATTATTGATATGTTTACACAGCGCCCAATACTCAAACAGTGTCCGCATCATGGCTTGTATTCCTTCCATACTATCAGGTTTGGCGAAATAACCCTGGACGCTTAAAGCGTGTGCATGACGGACTGATACACGGGAGGCATTTGTGGAGACAAAAACAAAGGGAATTCCTTTTGTACATAGATACGGGTCGTCGTGCATTTGTCTTTTGAACTCCAATCCGGTCATTCCTGCCATATTTATATCTGACAAAATAAGAAACGGCTGATCTTCTGTCTCTAATAGATAATCCAATGCCTGTCTTGCGCCATCAAAAAAGATAATGTCATTGGTAATGCCGACAGCTTTAATGGCCACTGCGTACATTTCCTGGTCGTCTTTATCATCGTCTACAATAATAATTGGTCCCTTAGTCATAGCTAGGTTTCCTCCAAAGCATCTCTAACAATTTTGAAGCCGTAATTCGTTTATGCGGAACGCTAAAGCAGACTGATGCAGTTAAGGAGTGGAAGTATCTACTGGAAACGTGGACCTTATCTATATTTTCTGATGTCGATTTCCTGGAGCGGGCTTCCTCCGTCAATAAAAAGCTTCCCATTTTTCTTCAAAGCCTTTGCAATATTTGAGAGTGCTTTTTCTTCGATTTCAGGATGTCTTCCGTCCAGCGCTCCAACACGAATTGCAAAAGCAAAATCAAATAAATTATTGTCGTCAAATTCAAATTCTTCAATCGCAGCTTTTAAGAACTGAAGTTTACCGCTTGAAATTTCTGCACGGCTGCCGGACACAGACTGCTTTATTGCGTTTGCAGAACGATCCAAACCGAGTACGTAAACATCATTTACCCGCCTGGCTATTTCGCGAGCTAACACACCTGTACCGCAGCCAATCTCTAAAATTCGTTGCCCCTCTTTGAGAGGCAATGCAGTTAGTATTTCTTCTAAACGTCTTGAGATTTTACTTTTCATACTCACACACTAATAGTTTTAAAGTTATGGTGAACCGGCCAGATAAGTTTCGCAGGGGGATTATGGCAACTAAAACAGGTGAAAAACACCTATCCCCTGGGTCCTCGTCAATTGTAAATTTGCTGTGAGCTAAACCTTCGGTCTTCACTCAAAATCTCACACCATGGCGGATCCCAAAACCTACCAATTTGACTTACCAACCCAAAGGCCTGCTAATGTTACGATCCCCGAACA
>DASUTP010000397.1:0-6932 GCA_036374515.1 Chryseolinea sp.
AACTCGGCGCGAAAGTAATGGTTTGCGGCCCGCCGACGTTGTTACCAAAGTTTATTGGTCAATTGGGAATTGAGGTGGAGTTTGACGTGAAAAAAGCATTGCAGTGGTGTGATGTTGCCAATGTACTTCGAATACAGCTGGAACGGCAACAAATAAAATATTTCCCCTCGCTTCGCGAATATTCGCTTTACTACGGAATTACAAAAAAGCTGCTGGACAGCCTGAAAAAGCAAATAGTGATCATGCATCCAGGCCCGATCAACAGGGGTGTTGAATTGAGCAGTGATGCCGCGGATTCCCAACATTCGATCATTCTAGATCAGGTTGAAAATGGTGTGGCCGTGCGGATGGCCGTGTTATATCTGCTGGCCGGCGCAAAAGGTTAGTGTCCGCAAACATTCGCGAAATTCAAAAAAGTCAGCCTGCCGACACCTCACAATTTAAAGGCAACCTATCCATTCGTTTTCCGTATCCATTGAATCAGATTTTGTAGTTTTGCCCTTAGAAAAAAAGAACCCATGATTTATAATTCCATTGTGGACACCATTGGAAATACTCCTTTGGTGAAGCTTAACCACGTTACGAAGGGCATCCAGGGCACAATTGTAGCCAAAGTTGAATATTTCAATCCGGGAAATTCAACGAAGGATCGGATGGCAATAAAAATGGTGGAGGATGCGGAAAAAGCGGGTTTATTGAAACCGGGCGGCACCATCATAGAAGGAACATCCGGTAATACTGGTATGGGATTAGCGTTGGCAGCGATTGCAAAGGGTTATCGTTGCATTTTTACCATGGCTGATAAACAGTCGCAGGAAAAAATAAATATACTAAAGGCAGTGGGTGCGGAAGTCATCGTTTGCCCTACAAATGTTTCGCCCGAGGACCCCCGTTCGTATTACTCCATCGCAAAAAAACTTAATAAGGAGATTCCAAATTCGTTTTATCCCAATCAGTACGATAACCTCTCCAATACAGCAGCGCACTATGAAACCACTGGTCCTGAGATTTGGGAGCAAACGGGTGGAAAAATAACCCATTACGTCGCCACCGTCGGAACCGGCGGGTCCATGTGCGGCACGGCACGGTTTCTTAAGGAGCAAAAGGCGTCTATCGTAACCGTTGGAATTGACACGTATGGTTCGGTGTTCAAAAAATATAAGGAGACGGGTATCTTCGACGAAAAGGAAATCTATCCTTATTTAACGGAAGGCTTCGGCGAAGATATCTTACCCAAGAATGTAGACTTTGATGTGATCGATCATTTCATAAAAGTTACTGACAAGGACGGTGCAATTGGAGCCCGCAGACTTTCACGGGAGGAGGGTCTGTTCGTGGGTTGGTCCAGTGGGTCCGCAATTCACGGTGCGCTGGAGTACGCGCGTGAAAATTTAAAAAAGGACGACCTGATGGTTATACTTCTCCCAGACCATGGCACCCGTTACCTGGCAAAAGTGTACAACGATCAATGGATGAAGGACCATGGCTTCCTCGAAACGCGCGCATTTGGATCGGCCCGCGACATTGTATCGAGCAGAAATGGTAAGGATAGCTTATATACGGTGAGCAAGTCCACGAAAGTGAGCGAAGCTATCAGACTAATGAGTCGCGAGGGCATCGATCAGATACCTGTTTTAGAGAATGAAAATTTTGTAGGAAGCGTTAGTGCTTCAAGCCTGTTGGAGAAAATTATCCAGGATCCTCAACTTCAAAACAAACACGTGGATGACGTCATGGACAAACCGATGTTGTTTGTAGCACCTGACAGCACGCTGGATGTGCTATCATCCTTGCTCAATAAAGATAATAAAGCGGTGTTGGTCCGCGATGAATTGGAAAGGGTTCACATCATTACTCAGCATGACGTGCTTAAGGCGATGTCAAGCTGACGTGAACCAAGAATAGAAAGTCCCCTGGCGGCATTCGGTAATCAAATTCCGATAGACAATTTGCCTGAACCTACCTGTCGACGATTTACGACACCGCTATTTTTTTGCAAAAAAATCGAATAGTTGTTGAAAACACTTATCACCATATTAATTTTCTCTGCTATCAGTTTTCTGGCAAAATCCGCAGTTGAATTGCCGGATAGCTTGAAAAACCTCCTGGAAGAAAGAAAGCCGGATAGCATTCACATCACGCGGTTAAATGCGCTGGCCACTGGCTTTCTGAAGGTAAGTCCCGCAACCTCGCGGGAAATTGCAGCCCATGTAATTGAAACAGCACCAAAAATAAAATTCGTGCGCGGCTATGCCCGCGGCCTGGTGGTGATGGGAAACTCATATTGGTATGAAGGTATTTACGAGTTCGCACAAAATTATTATCTGCTGGGCGCGCGGCAATACCGTGAGCTGAATGATAGCCTTGGCCTCGCCCAGGTGTATAATAACATCGGTGAAGTAAACAAAAGATTGGGAGAGCTGGACATGGCATTAGAATATCTTAATCGCTCCCTGAACATGAATCAGAATGATTCGACGCGCGCGATGACTCTTTACAATGTCGGAGAGTTGTACATCGCCATGCGAAAATATGATTCGGCAAAGAATTACATCAACCGGTCGATGTCGCTTGCCTTGAACAGCAACAATGAAAGAATTATCGCCTATAACCAATGGAGCTTGGGCCGCATCAAAGCAGAGCAAGGGTATTTCAAAAAAGCCCTTGCCTACTATGCGGTGGCGGAGAAAACCTGGGTCAAATTAAAAGAAACCCGTTCTTTAATACAAACCTACCAGGACATTGCATCGGCCTATAGAAAAATCGGTCAGTTGGAAAATACATATCGCTATTTGCAAAAAGCATCAGCGTTGGCAAGGCAGATCAACGTCCCTGATTTGCGAATTACAACGTACCTGGAGTACGCAAAAGCGGATTCCATCTCGGGTAATTTTAGCCGGGCGTTATACTATCTGGCAAAACATAATACCTTAAAAGACAGTGTCTATGATATTTTGAAAGCCGAACAAGTCGCGCGGGTGCAGGCGATTTACGAGACTGAAATGCACGAACGCGAAAATCAAAAGCTAAGGTCGGAGACAAAGATGAGAGAGGCGGAACTCGAATCGAGGGATCTGCTGATCATGGCCGTTTCTGCAAGTCTTGTCATTGCAGGTATACTCGCGGTAATTTTATTCCGGCAGCGAAAAGTGATTCTGCATGCTAACAAACACCTTCAGATCAAAAATGAAGAGATAAGTTTTCAAAAAAATGCAATCGAATCGCAGGCAGAAGCCTTGTTGATCCTGAACTCAGAACTGCAGGATCTTAACAAAACGCTGGCCGGGCGAATAGATGAAAGGACCCGGCAACTCTCTCATCAGGATAAGAAGCTGGCAGAATATACTTTCGTAAATGCTCATAAACTTCGCGGTCCTGTTGCAAGCATTCTGGGGTTGATTAATTTATTTCCGCTGGCGGGGCCCGCTGAACAAAAAGTTATCCTAACCTATCTAAAAACCTGTAGCGAGCAATTGGACGCCACAATCCGTGCGATAAATCAAAGCTTGGAGGACAGTGTAGCGGATTCCAAGATCGGTAATCAGGTGATCCGGTAATCGGTGAGGAAAGAGTTCACAACCTGTGAGCCTTCAGTGTGTCGGAAATTTTAATACGTCATCTAGTTTTCCAGGATTTCGACCTCGACCCGAACGTTCTCCTGCGCGCGTGCACTATGCTTGTCATGTATTGCCCGTTTACCGCCCCAGGCTTTAATTTCGATACGGGATTGGTCGATACCGTTGCTGATCAAATATTTCCGAATGACATCGGCTCGTTGTTCTGAAAGTTCTTTGGCAGAACCAAAACCATCCTTTGTGTCATTTAGCGAGAAAAAGTTTTTGCTATCCTTACCCATTGAAATTATCCTGCCAGCAGCATTACCGTTGGTATGTCCATGCAGTTTGATTTTGTATTTAGCATTTTCATTCAGCATGTCCAGCAAACTACCGACTTCATAGCGTGACTCCGGCCGCATGATTGCGGCATCCTTAAAAAAGTAGACATTGTACATCACGGCTATATCACCCTTTTGCAGGCGCACAAGTTCAAACGGAACAACGACTGCTCCATTGTCGCCTGTGGAGATACCTTCACCCTCAGGGTTATTGTAATCGATATCGCGTTGTACTTTTCTGTACCCGAATACTTCACAGACAAAAGAAACACCCTTCAGATTACTTTTCGGGAGACTGACAGGTATATTGGCTTTATATGTTCCGATCTTTCTCGTCTTTTCGTTATCAATTGCATCGACGTCCCCATCAACGGATGAACTATCAGTCGCCCGGAATACTTTGAAAAGAAAACTCTTTCCGGCGGCATCATCCAAAGATTTCATTTTGTCTTCCGTCGACGCTGCGGCGGCATCTGTGTCAAGGGCTTTTTCGGGCTCGCCTGCGGAGTCGCCCGTTTTTACTTGCGACTCGTCGGCTTTTTTTACTTCGCCGATATTTTGCGCCGTCATTGGGTTTATATCCTGACCTGCAAAATTATTTTCACCCAATGCGATGGCTTTATCCCCAAGGGTTCCAAAGTATACCCAGGTGTCGGTAAACTCCGATTCTTCGCGAAGGCGTTTCGCCTCGTTTATCGCAAGGCTCTGATCATCGGTACTTAGAACGTAGACATAGTACAGTTTACGGTAGGGATTTAACTCGAACTTTGCATTCATCTTTAAATCCTTGTGTGCATGCGCTGTAAAACGGATGGCATTTTTATAGACACGGAATGCTCCGATCACTACATAATTGGGACGATCATCTGTTCGCCCCTGGTCCATACGTAAAGCGTTGGCAGGCTCTGCAAAAACACCAAATAAAAAAATACCTACCAGTGCGAAAAGTTTGAAATTCATAACACTGATTTTATTGTGGAGGCACAAAAGTAAAGGCAAGATAGAAAAGAATTAACGCAAAACAAGTAATTGACTACCTGTCAATGCTTTACATGTATGAAATAACGTCAAAATTTGAATTTATGGTTTCGCCGTTTTCATCGACGAGCGTCAAAGAATGTTTGCCCTGCGGGGGGTTCAATGCCAGATTGTGCCGACCCCTGGTAGTTCCCACAAAATTCCCATCCAGATGCCAATACACAGTGGTATCCGGGTTGCGGTGCGTCAACTCAAAGATCACCTTGCCCTCTGAACCATTCAATTCACGCGGGATAAAGATCTTGGAATTGGGCTCCGGGTAGATCAAATCCATTGAAATAAGCTGCAATGAACTCTCGCAGTCCTTCCGGTATGGAGGTAAGGTTTTGTACGAAAAATTTTTGGCCCGGAAGTAATATTCCTGTACAGGTGGGAGAACAAACCACTTTTCCTGCACCATTTGATCGAGTGATTGGCACTCGCTGTGCACGCGGGCCCTCTTATCTGGCGTGAGATGTATTACCTTATGAAACGGACATGCGGGGCTCTGGAGGCCCTGCTGGGCCACAAGAATGGTGTCAACTCTATCGCACCACGCCGAATTCCTAAAACCGCTCTGATGACAAATTGTAATACGTTCCATTTCATTCTTTGGAGCCTGAAACCAGCTGTCTTCAGTTAGCTGTGAAAAAATGTCGAACATGATGGGAGCCGCCGCCTCTGTTCCGGTCAGTCCTGGACGCCCCTCGCCATCGGCGTTTCCCACCCATACTCCTACAGCGTAATGGGGAGTTACACCAACGGCCCAGGCATCGCGAAATCCAAAGCTGGTGCCTGTCTTCCATGCGATCTTTTTTGAACTGCTGAAATATTTCCATCCGGATTCTTCACCGGGCCGGTAAACCTCCTTCAATGCGTCAAAGGTCTGAAAAATGGAAGAAGCGCTTAGCCACGACGTTGCCTCTGGATCTCCGGCAATACCCTGCCTGGAAAGTATGTCATTGTGGCTGCTGAGGTAGGACGGCGAAAAAAAATCGGTTCTGGCATACCGGTTTTTGCCGGGATATTTCCAGTAATTGTTCAATGTCCTTGCCATGGATGCATACATACCCGTGATGTCCCAAAGCGTGCCCTCGGCACCACCCAGGATGAGCGAGAGTCCATAATGATCCGGCTCCCGGTTTAAGGTCTTCATTCCCATGTTCTTCAATAACAAATGGAATTTTTCATAGCGGTATGCCTTCAACATGTGAACCGCCGGAACATTCAAGGATCTGGTGAGTGCTTTGTTCGCCGGAACGGCTCCGTCGTATTCTTTGGAGAAATTTTTGGGTGAAAATCCATTGATGATCGTGGGAACGTCCGGTAACAAAGTTCGCGAAAGGATCTTCCCTTCATCCAGCATTGCTGCAAACAGGAACGGCTTCAGGATACTGCCGGTGCTTCTGCGTGACCTTATAATATCGACATCATCATGGTGAGGTTTCGCGGAAGCACCTGAAACATTGCCGACATACGCCAGGACTTTCCCGGTAGAAACATCAATGATAATAGCCGCAGCGTTGTGGATTTGATTAGCCCTAAGTCGTTGGGATTGGTCCTGTATAATCTGTTCGGACCGTTCCTGCAGCGATTTATCGATCGTGGAGGTGATTATAGTTTCCGAATGACCCTCATTGATAGCTCTTGCCAGTAAATGCCGCGCATAGCGTGGAAGTTGTTTTGGGTTTTCAGGAATGCTTTCATCCTTCGCAAGCGATGCTGTGAACGCATCTATCTTTCCTGTCTCAGCCAGCCTATCCAGCAGTCTGTCTCTTTTTGCTTTCAGGACGTCGCGGTTCTTACCCGGATGGATCATTGAAGGCGCATTGGGAAGAACGGCCAGTAGCGCCGCTTCACCCCACGATATCTCGTGAGAACTTCTTCCGAAGTAACGCCAGCATGCAGCTTCCAGCCCAACAACATTTCCTCCGAAGGGCGCGTGAGCAGCATAGAGACCCAAAATTTCTTCTTTTGAACACCGAAGCTCTAACCGCGTCGCTAGAGCCATTTCTATCAT
>DASUTP010000398.1:0-4487 GCA_036374515.1 Chryseolinea sp.
TTGACAATTACCAAACGGCGCGTGGAAAGCTTCCCCTGGGTATTGAATCTCAGGAAATACACGCCGGACGCTAAGGGTGGAACCCGGAAAGTATGTACTCCTGAGGCTGGAATCGTTAACGACGAAGTCACGACCTGGCCAAGGCTGCTAAAAACCTGAAACTGGGCCGGACGGTCAATTTGAATGGAGAACGTCTCGTTTGTTTCAACCGGATTTGGGAACACCGTGATTGTCGGATGCTCGGGCAGGGACTGCCCCTCGTCATTTCTAAGGACATATAGTCCACCAAGGTTGTTTCCAACAACGATGGCGGGTTTGGTCGTATTGAAAATATTGGCCGTCACCGGCCAAATTCGACCTCCAAGGTTTTTGGCGCTATAGCCCTCCAAAATTGAGTTAAAAACCAATTCCGTTAATTCGCCGTCTACTGTGGTTGCGTTCCGAAAATCGGGAATAATGTTTAGTATCCCACGCTGATCCGCCAGAATAAGATCCAGTTTTCCGTCACTATCCACATCGGCACCCGTTCCCGAAATATTTTGGCGGACAATATTGGGCGTGATGTTAAGAAAGCTCTCATCCTGCAACGTAAACGAGGGGACGCCAGCCTGTTGGTTTCTCCAGTACTGCAAGGCGCCGTTACTCTTTCCGATTAGGAGGTCCTGGAATCCATCCTCGTCGACGTCGATGACAGTGATGTTTTCACTGGAGACAATAAAAACATTTGTTTGCTGAACCTCCTGGCCCGTGAAATCCAGCCCGGTATTGCTCGTGTTGGGGAGGTAATATAATTTGGTTTGGCCCGTCACGAAGTCTGTGCCTGTAAAAACCAGGTCGGTCTTAGCATCATGGTTCAGATCGGCAAACTGAATTTTTAAATTGTACAGTGTTGACCCGGAGAATCCAAAGGCGTCCTTTTCCACCAATGTAAATTCAGGCGCTCCTGTTGTTCCACTATTTTCGAATAGCCTTATCGTTGCGCGGGAAGATGGGGTGTTGTTTTGGCTGACAAACAGGTCTTGATCACCATCTCCATCATAGTCGATGAAAGCGGGAACCGCATTATCCCCGACGTCGATCATCTGATCCTGAAGGAACGACTCAGTGGAAAAGGAAAATACCGGGGTCGCGTCCGTGCCGCTGTTTTTGTATACCCAGTTCGACCGGGTTAGATCTGCATTCAAAATTTCGGGAGTTTTTGCAAAGATATTTGGCGTCGAAATGAGATCCTTTCGACCATCAAAATCCACATCCTCATAAAATGCCGCAGGAAAAATCAGAAAATCAACCGGTGAAACTTCTGGAAAGGTTTCAAACGCGTTTATTTCCGGATTATCAGTTGTGCCTTCATTGAGCAACGCATACAAATTGGTACAATCCGATTCTGAGAACAGAATATCAATCGCCGCATCACCATTGAGGTCCATCATCAAAAGACTTTTTCCTGCAGCATGCTTTGTTCTGCCGCCGGTGGGACCACAAGGTTCATTGTTAAAGGCGAAGTCACCACACTGGCACTCGGTAACCCCACCCCATTTTTGAGTAATTTTTTCGAAATCCAGCGAGTCGCAGGTGCCATAACGTTCCTTGCTAAAATTCTGATGGAATTCGATGGACCCTTCTCCGGCAAAACGCAAATTAAAAATATCGAGGTCACCATCACCATCGGCATCAACGATGGATGGCAGATCGTCAAATTGCAATTGAAGATTTATTTTATTGCCTGACAGCCCCGTCGTTAACAGGGCCTCGGACTTAGCGCCCCCGAAACCGGTGTAAAATGTAAACTGTTCCCATGATAACGGACTGCCTTCTTCGGTCACGTTGGTGAATACGTTGATTCCAAAGATATCCCCTGTAAAAATATCTTTCCTGCCGTCGCAGTTAAAATCACGGAGCAATAGCCAGTTGGTAATATCGTCCGGGAACAGCTCTTCAAATTCGGGTGCGTATTGCCATTTATTTTCGAGGCGGAGGAACGTCACAATCTTGTCTCCCATGCGGTCGAATAATACCAGATCATCCACATTATCGCCATTGAGGTCCATGGTATTATAATGCGGCGCGTTTAATCCGCCTGCCCACGGCAGCGAAAGCTCGTTACCCTGCTCGTCCTGCACTGGAATGGTCTGGTCAATCACATAGGTCATTTGTGCCTGAAGACCGACAGACAAGAACAGGAGGAAAATCCAAAACGAACGCAGCATTAAATTATTTCTTTATCCTTAACGTTGGCTAAACGCAAGCTGTTGTCTTACTTGCAAGATACTTTTCCGGCTTGATTTACCAATTCAAAAGTGATTTAGAAAAGATCTGAGATGACGACCATTAAAGAGTTATACGACAAATTTCTGCAATCGGGCAAGATTTCAACCGACACGCGCCAGATCAGCGCAGGTTCTATTTTTTTTGCCCTCAAAGGTGATAAGTTCAATGCCAATACGTTTGCGTCACAGGCACTGGAAAAGGGTGCAGTCTGCGCAATTGTGGATGAAAAAGAGTATGCCGTTAACGAACGCTGCATTCTTGTCGACAACGTGTTGTCAACCTTGCAGCAACTGGCCCGCTATCACCGCGATCAGCTAAACATTCCAGTCATCGGGTTGACTGGATCCAATGGAAAAACGACCAGCAAAGAGTTGCTGAACGGCGTGCTCAGCAAAAAATACAAGACCTATGCTACCAGGGGAAATTTAAACAACCATATCGGTGTACCGTTAACCCTACTGGCCATTGATAAGACAGTTGAAATTGCCGTGGTTGAAATGGGGGCTAACCACCTGGGGGAAATTGCATTGCTTTGTTCTATTGCAAATCCTTCGCATGGATTCATCACAAACATCGGACGTGCGCATATAGGTTTGTTCGGAGGATTTGAAAATATAATCCGGGCGAAGTCCGAGCTATACCAACATCTTATTGAAAATGGCGGTACGGTATTTATCAACTCTCAGAATGAAATTCTCGCCAACATGGCGAAACGTTTTAAACAACCTCTGTTCTACCCGGCACGCGGCGATTATTACCACGGGGAATTGGTCGGCGCCGATCCGTTCGTAAAAGTAAGAGCAGAAAACGGTACGCTCATTCAAACGAAATTGATCGGTGCCTATAATTTTGAGAATATCATGGCGGCATTGTGCATCGGGAAATATTTTGAAGTGCCACCCGGGGCGGCGAACGAGGCGGTTGAACAATATGAGCCTGGAAATATGCGGTCGCAAATGGTAAAAAAAGGGACAAACACCATTATTCTGGACGCATACAACGCCAATCCAAGTTCCATGCAGGTGGCCGTGGAAAATCTTGCTTCTATGAAGGCGGATCATAAAGTTGTTATCCTTGGAGACATGTTTGAATTGGAGGAAGAGGCGGAAAAGGAACACAGGTTGCTGGGGCAACTGTTGAAAAATAAAAAATTCGATCAGGTGTACTTATGTGGAAAATTATTCAGGTCGGCACTCTCGGAAATTCCTACGGCAAAATATTTCGAAGACAAGGCTTCGTTGACTGAAGCATTAAAATCAAATCCTGTTACAAACTCCATCATTCTGGTAAAAGCATCGCGCGGAATCGGTCTTGAAACCGTTGTGGAATATCTTTAGAAAAATTTACACCGATAAAGTTGATTACACCATGACAGCATTCGCCAAATTCTTTTTCTGTTTTCAAATATGCATTTTCTGCGTTTACTCACTTCCCGGCCAGGAGCTTTTTAAAATTCCGGCAGATGTCGGAACAAGGTGGTCAAGTTTCGAAAATCCATCCGCCGCCAAAGGCGCGGGAGGCTCAGAAAATAAAAAAGCAAAGGGCCATCCATCTGAAAATGTTGCCCCCGGTGAAACAAAGGTGTTACTAAATGCGGGAGGCGCCGGGATCATTCAACGGATCTGGCTCACCATCAATGATCGCTCGCCTCACATGCTTCGGTCCCTGCGATTGGAAATGTATTGGGACGGGCAAACCAAACCTGCGGTGTCGGTTCCACTCGGAGATTTTTTTGGATTGGGACTAGGCCGCAAGGTTGCTTTCCAAAATGCACTGTTCTCAGACCCCGAGGGAAGGTCATTCACCTCGTATGTACCAATGCCTTATCGCAAGGGTGCGAGGATCACCCTCAAAAATGAAAGTAGTAAGCCCCTGATGCTGTTTTACGACATCAATTTCCAACAGGTAAAATCGCACGACGAGGATGTGTCTTACTTTCACGCTTACTGGAGCCGGCTGGTAAAAACGGAGCTTGGAAAAGATTTTGACATACTGCCCACGGTAAGAGGCCGCGGAAGGTTCTTAGGAATGAATATGGGAATCATAACGGATCCCCTATATCAAAATAGCTGGTGGGGTGAAGGCGAAGTAAAAATCTTCCTTGACGGAGATGGTGAGCTCCCAACGCTAAATGGCACGGGAACCGAAGACTACATAGGCACGGGTTGGGGTCAGGGTCTCTTTGCGCATCTCTACCAGGGCTGCCTGGTAGCCGATGA
>DASUTP010000399.1:0-4118 GCA_036374515.1 Chryseolinea sp.
GCACAAAGCTCGATCGGCATTGAACAAGGTGAGGGACGAATTCGCGCTAAACTAAGCAAACTACCCATTTTAATACTTGGCCCGCCTTTAGTCGCTCTACCAACGAATCCTTAATCCGCACCCTCAATGCTTCGTAATTTCTTAACGGTCGCCATTCGAAACCTTTCCAATAACCTGTTTTATTCGCTCACTTCTATCACCGGCCTGGCTTTGGGACTGGCCTGTGTCTTTCTCATCATGCAATACCTAAAGCAGGAATTGAGTTATGACAGGTTCCATGAGCACGCTGACAACATATACCGCGTGACGTGGGAAGATGAGAATCCACAAACTCGAACACCGCATCCGATGGCCCAGGCGTTGGTCGCCGATTTCCCTGAAGTCCGGAGCGCAGTCAGCATCAGCCCGATGTGGGGCTTAGGACTCACGAGGAGATCCTTTTCCTTCAGAAATCCGGAAAATGATACCCGGTTCGAAGAGAGTAATGTCATGGCTGTCGACAGTACCTTTTTTGATGTCTTCACGTTTCCGCTTGTCAAAGGTGACCCCAAAACGGTATTAAAAAACCCGGACGGTATTCTTATCTCAAGGTCAATGTCAAAAAAATACTTTGGAGATGAAGAACCCCTGGGAAAGCATCTCGCAGTGAATGATGAAGAGGATCTGATCGAGGTCGTAGGTGTATTTGAAGATGTACCTTCAGCATCGCACTTTCATTTCGACTTCCTGGTTTCTTATGAAAGAGAAAAAGGTTCCGAAGATCCCGAAAATGAATTTTATACCTGGAAGGACTTTGGTCATTATAATTACCTGCTCCTGGAAGATGGCGCCGATGCGACCGCGCTCGAAGCCAAGTTGAATGGTTGGGTTAGAAAATACATTGACGTTCCCGATGAGGTATTTCAATCCCTAACCAACAATAATTTTGGTTTCAGACTCCAGCCCATTACGAAGATTCACCTTCATTCACATCTGCGGTGGGAGTTGGAAGCGAACGGTTACATCGCGTATACGTATATGCTGATAACGGCTGCCCTTCTTATTCTGGTTATTGCCTGCGTTAATTTTATAAACCTGACAACAGCACAATCAGCAGGACGGGCAAAGGAAATTGGAATCAGGAAGTCATTAGGCGCTTTTCGAAGCGAGCTTGCAATTCAATTTACGGGTGAGTCGGTGCTGGTAAGCTTGCTCGCAATGATATTGGCCGTTGTTTTTGTTGAAGTCGCCCTCCCGTTTTTCACATTGTCAGCAGGCAAGCCGATCAAAATCGACTACATGTTTTTTATTCTGGCATTGGTGGGCATGGGTCTCATCACAGGTGTGACCGCTGGTATTTTCCCTTCTTTTTATCTCACCCGCATAAAGCCCAGCGAAGGTCTGAAAGGTAAATTTCTTCAGGGATCAAAGGGCGCTGTTTTGCGGGAAGGTTTTACCTTATTCCAATTTTTTGCCTCGATGATATTGATAACATGCAGCATCATTATCTACAGTCAGTTGAATTACATCCAACATAAAGATCTCGGCTTCGCCCAGGAAGAGGTGATCGTCCTTCCCATTAAAAATGTTGACTTGATCAATGAGAAATTTTATGAAATCCAAAGCGAATTGTTGCGAATTCCCAACGTCAAATCTGCTTCAGCCGCCTCTAATGTTCCAGGGAGGCCCTTTAATCAAAATCCAGTCTTTGCCACGCAGATTCCTCAAATGCGCATGGCTTCCTCCGAAGCGTTAATTGACTACGAGTTTTTCAACGTCCTCGATATTAAGTTCTCTGAGGGGCGTGGGTTTTCGAGAAATAATTCCGCCGATAAGGACGCATTCATCCTGAATGAAACCGCCGCCAAGAATCTTTTCGGGGGTCAGGCAGTAGGCAAAGAATTAACATGGGAGTCGGAAGGAGGCAATTTTCAGGGATCGGTCATTGGCGTGGTGAAGGACTTTCATTTTCAATCCTTGCATGAACCAGTGCGCCCGCTCATGTTTCGCTTGTTGCCACGGTATAACTATGTGCTCGTTAAACTGGATACCCGCGACTTTGCACGAACGCTCACGACGATTGAGCAAACCTGGAAAAAATTTGACAACACGTTCACATTTGATTTTACGTTTCTGTCCGACTACCTGAACCAGCAATATCTTTTCGAACAGAGTATGGCCAAGATCCTGGGTACATTTTCCGCTATCGCCATTGCTATTGCCTGTTTTGGCTTATTAGGTGTTGCTGCGCTGTCGTTCCGCCAAAAAACGAAAGAGGTAAGCATACGGAAAGTCCTTGGTGCAACGATCCCGGAAATTATGTTTCATTTGGCAAAAAAATTCAGCAGGATGGTATTGATTTCTGTTGTCTTGGCAGTGCCGTTGATCTGGTGGATAATGGATAGCTGGCTGGAGAACTTCACTTTCCGAACGACCATCAACCCCTTGATCTTTGCCTTTAGCGGCGTATTCCTACTGGTGATCGCCTGGGTAACGCTAAGCCACCAACTTTGGAAAATATCCACGGTCAATCCGGCGGAGACTTTGAAGAATCAGTAGCGTCTTTTTGTTCGGCTTTCTGTCATTTAAGGCGCGACTCGGGATGGGTATAATACGATACCCCAAGTGGTTCGCCGGATAATTTTTCCTCCAGCCCGACTTTGTCGATAATTAGATAGTCACGGCGGTTTGCTGATTGCATGGCAAACATCTCCGCCAGGAAGCCTGTAACGAACAGCTGCACGCCGATCACAACGGCGACCAGCGCGATATAGAACGTAGGTTGATCGGTAATGTCGCGCTTGATTGGAATTTTTGAGATAAATAGCGCGTCGAGTTTATCCCAGAAGAGTTTCAGTGTAAAGACGAATCCCACGAGGAAAGATAACGTTCCCAGGGTCCCAAAAAAATGCATCGGCTTTTGCCGGAACCTGCTCACGAAAGTTATGGACAATAGATCCAGAAATCCATTGATAAATCGTTCCAGGCCAAACTTGGTTCTGCCATATTTTCTTTCATGATGCTCAACAACTTTTTCAGTGATCCTGGTGAAGCCGGCCCACTTGAGGATAACCGGTATATACCGGTGCATTTCGCCATACACCTGAATATTTTTCACCACCTGGATTTGATAAGCTTTCAAGCCGCAGTTAAAATCATGAAGCTTGATCCCTGAGAGCATACGGGTAATGTAGTTGAAAAACCGGGATGGAATAGTTTTCGACAAAGGGTCGTGCCTTTTCTTTTTCCAGCCAGACACCAAATGATAGCCATCCTCAACAATCATTTTATAAAGTCCGGGAATTTCGTCGGGACTATCCTGCAAATCAGCATCCATCGTGATAACTACGCGACCCTGGGCGGCGCGAAAACCGGTTTGGAGCGCCGCGGATTTTCCAAAGTTTCTATTGAAGCGGATGCCCTTAAAACGATTATCAACCTCGTTTATCTTTTGAATCTCTTGCCAGGTATTGTCAGTACTTCCGTCATCGATAAAAATAACTTCATACGAAAAGCCGTGTGCTAACATCACACGGCTTATCCATTGGCACAGTTCAGAAAGAGATTCCTCTTCGTCCTTGGCAGGAATGATGACGGTTATTTCCGGAGTCATTATAGATTAGATACTTTGTTCAGGTTGCGGTTTTTGCGTAAAGATGGAAATAATTAATGCTATTACGACTGTAAATAAAACTCCAAAAAAAAGGCCCAATAACAAAAATGCTAAGGGTGAAGTCATGCCTTCGATCCACGGCGTCGCAGCATCAATTTGTGATTGTGGCGTGCCTTTAGCTTCCATATCCGCAAATGCTTTTTCACGAATCATAGTTACAAAAGACGGATCGATAAATTTGGCGTAAATATACGTGAAGATACTGGAAATGACAGCGGATACTAAGCCAATCCAGAATCCGATACCCACGCCGTAGCCATAACTCATAAAGCCGTCACCGTTGTCTTTATAGTACTTGTGTGCCAGAAAAACGATAACGATAGTAATGATCATACCCGCCCAACGCCCGATTCCCTGCGACATGTCGATGCCGGCCGTTGTGAGGACGAGGAAATAAACAATGCTGATCAGACCACCGATAATACCGTAGCGGATACCGACGGAGCGGGTGGTAATTGTAGGATTG
>DASUTP010000400.1:0-4507 GCA_036374515.1 Chryseolinea sp.
TTTCTTAATCCTGATGACGCGCCGTTAGAAGAAGAGTTCGAAGATGCATTCTCGAAGTACTTTCAGGAAAAGATACCCTTTCCTAAAAAGAAATCTAAATCATTCCATCTTCCTCTTAGTCTGAATGACCCCCCACGCTTCAGTGTACTCGTTGTAAAGGTTCCTTTAACCGACATAACTCAGATTTCGAAAGCAAGTAATGTATCCGTAACTGAATACCTGGTTTCGGTTTATTTATATGCGCTCCAGGCGATTTATAACCGGTTGTCGAACTTTGAAAAAAGAAGACAACGGAAAATATTTAGAGTACAGGTGCCTGTGAATCTGCGAAAGGTATATCCATCCAAAACAATGCGCAATTTTTCGCTCTTCGTTACTCCCGAGATTGATTTGTCTTTGGGTCATTATACTTTCGAAGAAATACTAAAGACCGTACACCACATTATGCAATTGGAGACAGACAAAAAACTTATCAATAAAATAATCGCAAGGAATGTTGGTGCGGAAAGAAACGTCTGGCTGAAAAATACTCCATTGTTTATTAAATCATTGATTTTATATTTTACTTATCGGATAGCCGGTACGAGTATTTACAGTGGGGTAATTACAAACTTGGGTAAGGTTACCTTGGGGGAAGCGAATAGTCTGATCGATTATTTTGTTTTCATTCCACCCCCGCCAAATAAAACGTTAAAAATAAATTGTGGAGTTCTTGGTTTTGATAATACTCTTATAATGAGCTTCGGGAACATTACCAGATCGAGAGAACTGGAGAGGGAGTTTTTAACTTTTCTTGTGCGGCAAGGGGTGAGCGTCAAAGTGATAACATACTGACTCTAAATCACGGTGGATATGATAGTATGCAGGCAATGTGGTGTAGAACTTGAGCCGGAAATGGAAGTTTGCCCTTTATGCGAAATTGCCGTAGCCGATGGCAGACCGATACCAGTAAAGCCTTCTTATAGCGATCTAGCAGAGGATGCGGCGAATCCAAAGTTATTGAAACGTGTTCTTTGGCAGATAACCTGTATACTCTTGTTATCCGGCACCCTCGCCACCTTGGTTATTGACCTGTCGATGGTTGGACATGTTACGTGGTCCTTATACCCGGTCACCATATGCCTGATCCTGCTGTCGTACGCCGCATCAATGGGCCTATGGGGCACAAAGATTTCAATACGAATTGTAGCAGGATGGATTGTATCGAGTGTGGTGCTAATACTGGTTCACCTTTTTAACGGCGAGGACTGGCCGCTCAGGCTGGCCCTACCGTTATTGAGTTTTATCAATTTAATTTCCATGGCGCTGATATTAATATTTAAGAACCTTAAAGTAAGGGGACTGAATATTGTGGCGATATCATTCCTTGGCGCCGCGGTTGTTTGCCTCATGATTGAAGCAACTCTTTCACAATACTTTCAGAATGAAGTTGAGCTGAGGTGGAGCGTAGTTGTTTCCGCTTGCCTGCTGCCTGTGACGGCTGTGATTATATTCATGCATTTCAGAACCAAAAATAACACTGACTTGAAAAAGATCTTTCATACATAAGTGCACTATGGGCCTGGGGCATTCACAACCATTGATATGGCAAGCATAGAGAGCAAGTTGTTTTACCGGCTTCTGCGCTTAATTAATAAGAAGAAATTTCTTGAGATGCAATTTGCTTTTGGAAAGTTTGATTTCTACAATAGCAAAGTCCCTCCAAAGACAACCCAAAGGATATGTAATATCGCAAAGCAGACGATTAACGGACGCAACCTGTTCGTGCTCACGCCAAAGGAACAAAAGTCAAATACCTACATCCTTTATTTGCATGGCGGCGCGTACGTACAGAATTTTGTACGACAGCATTGGAAGTTCCTTTCCAGTCTTGTAGCGGCAAGTGATTGTACGATTCTGGCGCCTGACTACCCCTTAGCCCCGGAGCATACTTTCGTAGATGCGTTTAATATGGTGTTACCGCTATATCGAGATATCATTGCAAGCGTGGGATCACAAAACACAGTTGTGATGGGAGATTCAGCGGGAGGAGGATTTGCCCTTGCACTATGTCAAAAATTAAAAATCGAAAATGCGCCCCAACCTAAAAGACTTATTTTGCTTTCTCCCTGGCTTGACCTAACGTTAACCAATCCGGATATCATTCCCATTGACCGCGATGATCCGTTCCTGGGAATCCCAGGCTTGCGTAAGGCTGCATTAGCGTACGCAGGTGGATTTGATCTGAATAACTACATGTTAAGTCCAATCAATGGGCCTTTGCACGGTCTCGCTTCAATTTCAATTTTCATCGGAAGCAACGATATCCTGGTGGCGGATGCCAGAAAGTTGACAATGATTGCACGGCAACAGGGTATTTCAATTGACTACCGTGAGTATAAGGATATGGTTCATGTGTGGATGTTGTTATACTTCCGTGAGTCCAGACAGGCGCAAGAAGAAATTAAACTTCTATTAGCGAGTGTGCAAGGGACCTAAGTTGAAGAGACGAACCACCCAAAAGGGCTAAATGCTCTAAAGTATGGTGCGAGAGTGCAATTGCGCACGAGTAGCATCGTCGGTTGCGCTGATTCTGCAACAATCCGCATGGCATCCAAATCCTCAATTGAATTTCATTGCGCTGCAAAAAGACTATCTTGCACGAATAGTGGTGATTTCGCCATCGTGTAGCGCATTCCAATGACTTTGATAACTAGTCCAGCACTTTAGACGGTGTTCCATTTGCTGCCAACGATCACACCATTGAATGTTTTTAAGTTCACTTTAAATCTTATTTATGACAGAATCAAGAAAGGACAGCATTGTCAATAAAAACGGTCCCATCATCGTAATAGAAGACGATTCAGACGACCAGGACTTTCTTACGGAGGTGTTTGAGAAATTAAATTATCGAAATAAGATCCTCTTCTTTTCAGATGGCCAGCAGGCTTTGGAACATATTAACATTACTGAAGAACCTCCATTTCTGATACTTTCTGATATTAATATGCCGAAGCTCAATGGCTTCGCGCTCAGGGAAAAATTGAGGATGGATTCCAAATTGAGTAACAAGTGTATTCCTTATCTATTCTTCTCAACCGCTGCAAATCAACAAACCGTTATCGACGCGTATAGTCAATCCGTACAGGGTTTTTTCGTCAAGCAAAATTCAATGGCTGGCTTAGAAAAAACTATCAGTGCTATAATGGAGTATTGGAGGCTATGCGCAGCACCTAACGATTTTGTTCAATAAATCCAACGGTTTGTCATCACGCGTGTGAATGCACCTGCGTGCGTACTTATTCCAAAAGGAATGCGGCAACCAGTAGGCGTCCTGTTGCCGCAATTGTTTTAAAAAAGTTTTATCAGTTGGTCACCCTGCAGCTACCTTACCACCTCGCTTACCAAAATAACGGGAGCAACATTCGTATAATTCACAAAATCCGCCCGGATAGCATCTCTGTTCGGGGTAATTGCAGCCTGATATTCCTCAAGGCTCTTAACATAAAATGTTCCGACCGCCATATACGGCAATGGCTGGTTTGGAATTCCATTGGCAACGCCTTTTTCTATGGTGTATTTTACAAGATTTGCGCCGAGAAATTTCGCCACCATAGGCATGTGCTTGGCTTCGTAGTACTCCATATTAAAGGTTTTGCCTTCTGCGAAAGGGTACATAACGGATACTTTGATCAGTCCTTTTTCGGCAACGCGCGAATCGTGTTTTTTAGATTTACGACTTTCTTTTTCTTGAGCAACGGCACCTACGCTTGCCGTCATTAGGAGCAGCGACATTATAAGGTTGAATTTCATTTGTATTTTTTAGTTGTGATTAAGTAGACAATTTTTCTATGAACAGGTTCGTATCCAAATGTCTGAAGAACCGATATATTTGCAAAACGGTATTTTTCGATCAAATCAATCGATAAAACCGATTTAGGATTATGGAATTGAGACAGCTAAAATACTTTATCAGAGCAAAGGAGTTACTGAATTTTACGGAAGCTGCAAAGGCTTTGAATATCAGCCAAAGTACTTTATCACAGCAAATCAAGCAGCTGGAGGAAGAGTTGGACATTTCATTGTTTAACCGCATTGGCAAACGGATAGTTCTTACGGAGGCCGGCGAAATGTTCAGTGAATATGCTTTGCAGAGTATCAACAAAGCGAATCAGGGGTTATTGCTTTTAAAGGATCTTAATAATCTCAACACGGGAAGAATTACAGTTGGCGTAATCTACTCGATGCGCATTCTGTTCGCAAAAGCCTTGATACAGTTTGCAAGACAATACCCCAACATCAAAATTCAAGTTGTTTTTGGGACTACAAAAGATCTTCTCGAAAAGCTCGAGTTGCATCATTTTGATTTTATCCTGACATTTTATGAGAAGACCAAATATCCCCACCTTAAATATCAGACGCTCTTAAGCTCAAATATGGTATTGGTAACAGCCAGAAAATCGGCGCTTGCCAACAAGGGCAGTATTTCACTTAAGCAAGTTGCTGGACTTCCCCTGGCTTTGCCCTT
>DASUTP010000401.1:0-10455 GCA_036374515.1 Chryseolinea sp.
GAAGGTCTCATGGAGCAGCGTCATCGAAGCGCTTCAAATCTAGAATTCTCCACAAACACTGGCACAACATCGTACTCGTCAATCGTAAGGCAAAATTTAATGTCTTCGAAAATGTTAAGGTTGGCCAGGCGTTTTACGTGGCTTGCGTTTCGCAAAAATTCAAACATATTTGATTTAGCCTGTTGATAGATATGCAATGAGGCCTGTGGAGCATCACACTCCAGTTCGATGTGTTCTTGAAGCGATTCGATCAAAGCACCTGCAAAGAGTGTGTCCTCAAGATTAAATCTTCCTTTCCAGCCGGCACAGACGACCAGTACATCATCGTTGCCCTGCCGGATATACTTTGCCAACGCGCTCAGATTTAAGAAAGACCCAATGACAATTTCTTTAGCCCCAACAGATTTGGCAATTGCCTGCGTTCCATTGGTAGTGGTAAAGGCTATTTTGCTTCCCCTTAATTTTTCATCCATGTATTCAAAGGGCGAATTCCCTAAATCAAAACCCTCAACTTTTTTTCCATCGCGTTCCCCGGTGGTAAAATACCCATGCTTTTTCATCGCCAGACAATCTTCCAGCGATGCAAATGGGGTAATATTTTTAATTCCGTGAGCGAGTGCAGTAGTCATGCACGAGGTTGCCCTAAGGATATCTACAACAACGACAGTTCTGTCGTCCGTCTTATATAAATGCATTAGCTCAGGGCTGAGACAAACATCAATTTTTTTCATTTGACCACAATGCATGCTGGGGACTGGCTGCAATTTTGATTAAAATGATGTCCCGAATACGTATTTCCCAGGCGACGAGCTTCGCACCAATCCTCGCAGGCCTTATCCTGTTGTCCAAGTTTAAAGGCCGCGATTCCCCTATTGTGAAAAGAGTTGTGGTGCTTGGGGTTCAGGCTGATTGACGAAGTAAAATCCGTTGCAGCTTTTAAAAACTCATCTTGTTTTAGTAAAACCGTTCCCCTTTTAAAAAAATAAATAAAATGATCCTGATCCATTTCGATTGCTTTGGAATAAAAATCAACAGCAAGTTTGAGGCTGTCCATTTGTTCGTAGGCATTCCCGATTTGAAAAATATATTCCGCCTGTTCGGGCAATAACTCATGCAGGTATTTATATTCCGCGATCGCCTCGGAATACTTTTTTAAATTGAAAAGAGTAACAGCGCGATTATATCGATAGACAAAATTGTCTCGGTCAGATGCGGTGAGCTTATCAAGGTGGGCGAGCGCCTCTGTATAGTTTCCATTATCCATTAACGAAACCGCCAGGTTATTGAGGGCAACTTCTTCTTTCGATTGCGCAAATAGACCCATGCTGCACGAAACCAAAACAACGAGGAGTATTGCTCTCATATCATCAGATGAATGGTAATTTACTAACTGATGCTTTCAGTGACCGGCCCCTTACGTCAATGAAAATTTCTGTGTTAGGTGCGGCATAGTTTGCGCTTACATATCCTAATCCAACCCCGATTCCCAGCATGGGTGACATTGTCCCTGAGGTGACTTTTCCGATCGTATCGCCATCGGCACCCTTAATTAGGTAGTCGTGTCGTGGAATACCTTTATCCACCATCTTAAAGCCAACGAGTTTACGTTTTACACCTGCTTCTTTTTGATTTTTGATGGCGGCCGAATTCGTGAATGGCTTGGTAAACTTCGTGATCCAGCCAAGGCCTCCTTCAATCGGTGATGTTGTATCATCGATATCATTTCCGTACAGGCAGAATCCCATCTCGAGCCGCAACGTATCCCTGGCGCCCAGCCCAATGGGTTTAATGTCAAATTCTTTTCCGGCTTCAAAAATTTTGTTCCAAACCTGTTCGGCGAACTTTTTGTCAACGTAGATCTCAAATCCTCCTGCGCCCGTATATCCCGTGTTCGAAAGGATAACATCCTTCACTCCGGCGCACTCGCCTTTTGTAAAGTGATAGTATTTGATTGTGGCCAGGTCGACCTGGGTCAACTTTTGTATCGTTTCCGTCGCCTTCGGACCCTGAACAGCAAAGAGGCAGATATCATCTGAAATGTTCTTCATAACAGCGCCCGCCGTATTGAATTTCCTGATCCAGTTCCAGTCTTTTTCAATATTGGACGCATTGACAACAAGCATGTAGTCGTCGTCCTTTATTTTGTAGACGATCAGGTCATCAACTATTCCACCGGTTTCATTTGGCAAGCACGAATACTGTGCCTGGCCATCAACCAGTTTTGACGCATCGTTTGATGTAACGCGTTGAATAAGGTCAAGCGCATGGGGGCCTTGCACAAGGAATTCGCCCATGTGCGATACATCAAAAACCCCTACGCTATTTCGAACAGCCATATGTTCCTCGATGTCGGATGAATAACGAACGGGCATGTTATATCCGGCAAAAGGCACCATCTTCGCGCCCAGTTTTATATGCAAATCGTTGAGAGGCACAAACTTCAGATCCATGAGGTAATTTTGAAAAAGACAAAGGTAAACTATTTCTCAAAAACCCCTGCCATACCAGACATCGCATGGATTCACCGCGGACCGGAATGAGTGCCCGATAACTTTCACTGCTAATCGCTGCGGATCAAATGAATCCACCCGTTGATTATTTTACGCTGCTGCGCAGGATCGCGCACATCGAACGTCACGTCGGCGGAATAGAAATAGACCCCTGCTTCCAACTCTTTCCCTGAATTTGACGAACCATCCCAAAAAGTGGAATTGTTTTCAGGAACAGTATCTGACATCGAGTAAACCTCCATCCCCCATCGATTGTACACCTTCAAGGCTACCCGCTTAACGAAGCGGGCGCAATGCAGTGACCCTGACTCCGCGCCAAACGCGACAAGCTGGTCGTTCCGTCCGTCAGGCGAGGAAGGTGTAAACACATTCGGCAGTTCAAAATAGGGGCAATTATCATTGCAAACCGGATCGCTCATGGGACTCATGTTCCCGACGGCGTCAATAGCGGCTACCTTATAACACTTAGCCAACGAGCTTAAATTATTGTGTTGGTACGACGTGCCTGAATCTGTCACCAGTGGGAGAAACTCATCGTTTTCCGAATCAGCAACGAAAACCCTGTACGTCACGCTCGTTTCCAAACATGCCTCCCCTTCGGGATAACTCCAAGTTAATTTATTGTAATAGTTGTCGGCGGCACAACTAAAAGAACTGCAATCTGATTTCTCCAGGATAACGATAGGTATACACGGGGGTTTTGAATCAAGAACCACTCCATTGCTGATCTGAGAAAAGTTTTCCAGCGGTTCATCTATGTCGGGATTTCCGTAGCCGCCACGAGTTAGCACTTTATAGTAATATAGCTGGAAATCGGCGAGACCCTGGTTTTGAAATTTCCCGTAATCGGTATATTGAAAACCATTTTGGTTTACATCAACGCTGTCGATTAAAATATACGGGCCTTCAGGTGTACCGTTACTTCTGTAAATTCTGTGATATGGGTGTGCTTGCAGATAGTTAGACCACGGCGTGCGACTCTGCCATGACAGTGCGATCTTACCGGGCTGCGCCACGGCTGTAAGAAAAACCGAAGATGCGACAGACGAAGTGTCGATGGAGTTATTGCCCAGCGCAGGGACAAAGAGAATAACCCGGTATTCGTAAGGAAGGTTGCTGGTATTAGTCGGGGTATCCACAAATAGTGTGTCACGAATAGGTGTTGGTGTCACTTCTGTAAAAATATTGTTACCGAAACCATCCGACCGGTAGACTTTGTATTCATAAGGCGGAGGATACTGGTTTTTGTCGATATCGAATGGGGAAGTCCAGCGTATTTCAACCTTTCCTTCTGATTCACTGGTTGCCGCGATTGACACATTTGTAATCACCGGGGCCTCCGCTGGCTTCGGTATTAAGCAAGTATCCAGCGAAATTCGACTGGGAATTTTGTTTTGTCCGATTAACGCGACAATGCGGTAACAGTATTGTGCGCCAATGGCAAGGTTTGAGTCGGTATAGCTTTGTGCATCGCCCGAAAGGGTGGTCAATAAGTTGTAGCGTAAAAAATAAGGCATACCTATGTTGCATTCAGGCTGTGCATACTGGTGTGCAGCAACGCGACGCCACACCTGAATGCCTGTCGCATTTTCACAGAAAAGATTTTCCCATTCTAGTGTAAGCTCCCGTTTGACCGGGTTCACAGTTACAGTTTTAAACTCCGGAGCGGGGGCGATTACACGTATCGAAACCGTCTTAAACCGAACAAGACGCGGTCCTGCGGGTGGGCTGTCAGTTACCTTAAAAACCACATTGTAAGGTTGGTTCTTAACGTGCGAACAGGTTACATTCCACCTAAATTGCAATGCGGCCGTATCGTATGGCGGCGCAGTGGACTGAAGGGCCGGGCCAGGCGGATGGACTTCTGCGGGACTATCGCTCAGCGAGAAAACGTCGGAGAAAGCCTCGAGAGACACGGGATTTCCGTCGGGATCGGACGCCGGAACGGCAAACTGAACAGTGGTGCCCGCCACGGCACATATTTCGTCCGGCACAGTCAGATCGGGTTTTTGATTCGAACAGTCCTCCACGACAACCTGCATGTCGCGGATTACGAATCCAGACTCAACCCACGTGCTATCCACAGGATTTAATCTCCAAGCTGTCACCTTTATTGCTAACGCATATTCGCCCGTCATTCCAGGTGCATCCCACGTTACTGTTCCGTCAACGGGATCGATGATAAAATTAGGAGGGCCGGTGCCTTCTTCATTCGCCTGGTTATAACTTAGCCCCGGGTAGAATTTTTGATTATTAGGATATGTGTAATTTCTCACATCCTGGTTCAATTCACTTTTTGGTACAACGAATGAGAAGGAAATGCTGTCATCGTCCGGATCAACTGCACCTGGATTGTGAAAGTAACCGATGCCCGTACATGCCCGATCAACCGGAGGTACTGTCAGATAAGGGGAGGAGTCACAGTTATTATTTGAAACGGTAATGCTGCTCTCGGTATAAAAGGTTGTGTTCACAGACATATCCATGTTTACGATCCCTTCATTTCGATTAGGTTCTCCATAGGAAAGCAGATATACGCCGGCAGTCTGGTAAGTATGGATCGTTGTAAACTGGACGCGTCCAATATTCAGAATAGGATCGACAACCACAGAAGGTAACTGGGGTACCAGTACCGACTGCCCGTCACCGAAAAGTAATTTTACATCCTCGCCGCCAAAGCTAACGCCGCCAATTTTGACGTATCCAATAAGGGTTATTTCGTACGTAAAAGAATTGCAGTTAATCGGTCTTGCACGGATTTCAACTGCGATCAGGTGCGATGCCTCTGCACACGGGGAGTATAGACAAAGAAATAGCAAGCCAACAAGGAGAAGTTCTTCACGCCATTTCTTTTTAAGCATAGGTATTACTTAAACGATAGCCTTTGACAATATTGCCGAAGCTCTTGAAAAATGCGTAGCCGAAGCTGATTAACTCCGCTGTCACTCCGATCTGGTTCCTTGGAAACCGATTTACTTCAACGCAGTAGCCTCGTCAATGGCCGCCTGCATGTCAGCCCTTACATTCTCAATCTGTTTCTGTTGCTCTTCCAAATATAGACGGGCTTTTTCCTCGCCGAGACTATCGGGCAACGGATTGAAATTCCTCATCCATACCATCATTCCCTCGCTGGCGGCGTCAAGTTTTAAAATGGCGGCTTCAATCGCCTTTCTCCTGTCATCAGTCAGACTGGAACTGTCTGCCGCTTGTTTTTTCAAGTTTACTTTCAGGCTATAGATGTCATCCATCCTTGGCATTACCTCGTCGTGAACTTTCATGACGTCATCGTAGAGCGCCTGATTGTCTTGTTTGCTTTCCCCGCAACCCGGGAGGAGCATTACAACCAGCAATAGGGAAAAGATCGTTTTCATATTGAGTACTGTGGAAGGTTGACACTTCGTAATCGATAATACAATACAAAGGTAAGCGTAATTGAACATTCCCGTGCGGATACCCGCAGCGATCGTGGGGCCTTCAAATCGTACTAACAACCATTAGTTTAAATAAAAATTATTTGTAAAGATCGGGTCGCACTTGCATCTGCGGAAAAAAAAATTTTATCTTTGAGCTATCAAGAAAGAAATGAAAGCTAACAACACCTCTTTTTATTTTTATTACTTTTTTAGTGCCCCGGCGGGACTTTAAGAGTAGTGTGTTGTTTACTTAATGATAACAAAAAGCTCAAAAAGTCCCGGTAAACCGGGACTTTTTGTTTTATGGACCTTTTACTAATTGTGAAGAGTTCCAGGAATTGGACAGGTATTATGACAAAAAAGAAGAAATTAAGGGTTGCAATACAAGGCATAGCTACGAGCTTCCACGAAGTGGCCGCGATGACGTACTTCGGCGAGCCTGTCGATACCGTTGAGTGCCTTACATTTCATCAGCTTTGTGAACGGCTTAAAGATGGTGACGCCGATCGGGCAGTGATGGCCATAGAAAATTCCATCGCTGGCAGCATTCTACCTAACTACTTTCTATTGCAGGAGTATCATTTCAGTATTATTGGAGAACTGTACCTGCCTATTCACATGCATTTGTTAGCGCTGCCCGGCGTTAAACTCAATGATATAAAGACGATAGAATCCCACCCGATGGCCATTCGCCAATGCGCGGAATATTTGCATGACCTGAAAAATGTCGAGATACGGGAAAGCGATGACACGGCTTTATCCGCAAAACGTGTAAGCGAACTTAAGCTGAAGGATACTGCCGCAATAGCAAACGAATATGCTGCTAAAAAATTTGGACTTGAAATTCTTGACAAGCGGATAGAAACGCATAAGAAAAATTTTACACGCTTTTTAATTTTAACCAAAAGGAGCAACGGAAAGGCTGAATCAAATAAGGCATCGATTTCTTTTGAAGTGGCAAATGAAGTTGGCAGCCTGGCGGAGGCATTAATGACTCTGAAAAATCACAGCATTAATTTAACGAAGATACAATCCATTCCAATTATAGGAAGACCCAGTGAATATTCTATCCACATCGATGTGGAGTGGCGTAAACGAAAGAACTACGACGACGCTATTCATCAGGTGTTGCGTCAGGTAAAAAACCTGAATGTTCTTGGGGAGTACAAGAAGGCAAAAATCGAATACAGGTAGTATTGAACGAGAATGAACAATAGTAAGATATGATACAGACAGCGAAGAGAATAGCAAATGTAGAAGAGTACTACTTCAGCAGGAAGCTGGCGGAGGTGAGGGGCCTTGACTCTCCGGAACTTCGCGTTATCAATCTTGGCATTGGCAGCCCGGATTTGGCTCCAGCCTCTGCCACGATAGAAGCCCTTGTGGCGTCTGCAAAAAATCCTGCGAATCACGGATATCAGAGCTACAAAGGCATTCCCCTTTTACGCAACGGTATCGCTGAGCTCTATCAGCGGGTTTACAACGTGGGGCTTGATGCCGAAACGATGATCCTTCCATTGATGGGATCGAAAGAGGGCATCATGCACATTTCGATGGCATTTGTGAACGAAGGCGATGAAGTATTGATTCCAAATCCCGGATATCCTACCTACTCCTCAGTAGCAAACCTGGTTGGAGCAACGCTTAGGCCCTATGCGCTTCGCGAGGATCTAAATTGGGGTATCGACATCGAGGCGCTTCGAAGAAGCGATCTTTCCAAGGTGAAGCTGATGTGGATAAATTTCCCACACATGCCAACGGGCAGAACGGCGTCGCTAAAGGAATTAAGAGACTTGGTCGACCTGGCCCGCGAGAATAATTTTCTCATAGTGAACGATAACCCTTATAGTTTAATACTCAACGACGAGCCTATTAGCCTTTTGGCTGTTGAAGGCGCCAATGAAGTTGCGCTCGAGTTGAACTCGCTCAGCAAGTCGCACAACATGGCAGGTTGGCGGATAGGCTGGGTCGCCGGACGGAAAGAATATATCGATGCCGTGTTAAAGGTGAAGAGCAATATGGATTCCGGTATGTTTCTGGGGTTGCAGCACGCCGCGGCAGAAGCATTAAAGAGCGGCGACGCCTGGTTTGTGGAACTCAACAAGATTTACGGTCGCAGGAAACAAGTGGCCTGTGAACTGCTGAACCGCCTGGGATGTACTTACACGGAAAAGCAATCTGGGTTATTTGTTTGGGCTAAGGCTCCTGATAGCATTCCAGACGTTGAAAAATGGATTGATGAAATCCTTTACGGCACGAAGGTATTTATTACACCTGGATTTATTTTTGGTGATGCGGGTAAGCGATACATCCGGGTATCATTGTGCTGTACAGAACAAATGTTGAATGAAGCCCTGAGCAGGATCAATAAATTTTTGAACCCAGCGGCCACTGAGCAAAAATTTCAAGCAGGACTAAAGACCCACGCCTAAGATGAAAACAACTGTAATCGGATTGGGATTAATTGGAGGATCAATTGCGATTGACCTCAGACGCGCCGGCCTTGCAACGGAACTTGTTGGAATTGACTTAAATCCGGCAAATGCGGCAAGAGCAGTAGAGTTGGGTCTCGTCGATAAAATTGACAACGAAGGACTTGCCATTTCCACGGCGGATCTCGTGGTGCTGGCGATCCCAGTAAATGCGTTAAGCCAATTGCTGCCCTCAGTCCTGGACGCCGTTAAGAAGAAGGCGGTGGTGATCGATACAGGGTCTACCAAACGTATGATTTGCCGTTCGATCGACCACCACCCGAACCGTGGCCAATTTGTTGCCTCCCACCCGATTGCGGGCACGGAAAATTCCGGACCGGATGCAGCATTTGAAGGATTGTTCCGGGGCAAAACCAACATTATTTGCGAACAGGAAAAATCTTCGAAGGAGGCACTGATGATTGCAAATCGTGTTTTTACCCTCTTGGGCCTTAATACGATTTTTATGGAGCCCGAAGAGCATGATAAACATGTCGCGTATGTGTCGCATTTGTCGCACGTTAGTTCCTTTCTGCTGGGACAAACTGTGCTGGACATTGAGCGCGACGAAAAGAATATATTTGCGCTTGCCGGAAGTGGATTTGCTTCTACCGTCAGGTTAGCGAAAAGTTCACCCGATATGTGGGCTCCCATTTTCGAACAAAATTCCGAGTTTTTAAGCCAAGCCTTGCTGGAGTACATCATGCACTTGCAGAAATTTCAATACTTCTTGATGAAGCGTGACGGTAAGGAACTGCAGCGGATCATGAAGGATGCCAACAGGATCAGAGAAATCTTAAATGGAATAGAATATAAACAGGTCAAACAAGTACAAGAAAATTAAAACTAATACATATGAAAAAGGCATTGCAGCTTGAATCCATTTCGAAATGGTTACCTACCGCAAGCAAACCTATTATTATCAGTGGTCCTTGCAGCGCAGAAACAGAAGAGCAAACCGTCGCCACTGCAAAACAGTTGGCTGCAACGGGGAAAATACACGCACTACGGGCAGGTATCTGGAAGCCACGCACCAGGCCTGGTCAATACGAAGGATCCGGCACTGAGGGGTTGAAGTGGTTGATTCAGGCAAAGAAAGAAACCGGCCTGCCTGTTACCACGGAAGTGGCAAATGCAGCGCACGTTGATGCGTGCCTTAAAGCCGGTGTCGACATCCTTTGGGTGGGCGCCCGGACCACGGTTAATCCGTTTTCTGTGCAGGAAGTAGCCGATGCGTTGAAAGGCGTAGACATTCCTGTGATGGTGAAGAATCCGATCAACCCTGATCTCGAATTGTGGATTGGAGCGTTGGAGCGTCTGAACAAGGCTGGAATTACAAAACTGGCTGCGATCCATCGTGGATTTTCCGCCTTCGAGAAAGGACCGTTCAGAAATGCGCCGATGTGGGATATGAGCATCGAGTTGAAAACAAGAATTCCGGAACTGGATATTCTTTGCGACCCGAGTCATATTGCAGGCAATCGTGAACTGATCTCCTTTATTTCTCAAAAAGCCCTTGACCTCGATATGGCTGGATTGATGATCGAAGCCCATATCAACCCGGATGCCGCGTGGAGCGACGCAAAACAACAGGTTACGCCTGCAACGCTGGCAAAGATCATCGATGGATTGGTAGTTCGGTCAGTATCATCTGACAACAAAACGTTCAAGGACACACTCAGCATTTTGCGCGATGAAATCGACCAGTTGGACGACGAAATAATGTCTAAGCTGGCGGCGCGCATGAAAATTTCAGAAAAAATCGGACAATACAAAAAAGAGAATAGTGTTACAATTCTTCAGGTATCGCGCTGGGAAGAAATCATCCAGACACGAATCACGTTAGGAAAGGCGATGGGATTGAATCCTGATTTCACAAGCGATCTGTTGAAACTAATTCACCATGAGTCTATTCAAATTCAGACGAAAGTGATGAATAAAACAGAAGCACGCGTCTAAAAACAGCCATTTTCTTTTTTTGACTAAAACCCCTCTTTTCTTACAGAGGGGTTTATTTTTTCGTTTTCAAACGGTAGCGTAGGAGTATTCTTTTTTTCTTTA
>DASUTP010000402.1:0-4104 GCA_036374515.1 Chryseolinea sp.
ATTGATATTCTTCGATTCAATCAGCCCTTCCGTTATACGTTTGAATATTGGATGTTGCATGCTGGATATTTGAATTTTAGTTGATTTGAATATCCAACAAGGAACGTCGAACAGCCAATGATGATCGGAGCCGGTCGCCAAATGGTAATTTATCTGCTGGATTATGCATACTGGTTGGCGGGAGAACAATTAGCATGAAAAACTGACCAGTGATTTGCATGACCAGGCTTTACCAGCTAATGAGGCATTTCACGGTAAATAACGGTGTTATCTTGACAAATTACCTGCCGTTTCATAAACTGTATAAAGCAACGTTTAGACGCTATCGTTTAATTAGCGTTGGGTTATGTGGTTATATTGGCTGAACGTTTGCTCTCGGACGCAAATTCAAATTTAGGTTTCGCTGAATAGATTACGTTGACCTCCCGTGTTATGGGTTGTCTCAGTCGGGCCGGGAATGAGTAGCTGACAGAGCAGTAATCTGTATTGTTTTCAATTTTGTAGGTTAAAAAAAATTATCATGAATCGTTCAATGTCTTGGTCCTTTAGCTTGAAAGCTGTGTTGATCAGCGTTACGCTATTATTTTCGGCGATCTTGAGCAACATAAGTTATGCTCAGGGCCTAAACCTCAACCTGTATGGCGCCTATGTTTTCGACGATAAATTTGACTCGTACTACAGCAGCAACCAATACTATGAAGGAAAAATAAAGGGCGGATTCCAGTGGGGGATAGGAACTGAATATTTAATTCGTCCGGAATACGGGATTGAGATCTTCTACCTGCGCCAAGATACAAATGCGCCAACCAGATATGCCCTTACCTCGAATCGGACCGGAGATGTAAATCTTGATATAGGGATAAATTATATCATGCTAGCGCCCACGAAGCACTTCTTGTCGTCCAACGAAAAATTGGAAGGTTTTGCCAGTTTCATGGGAGGGGTAGTATTTGCCAAAGCATCCAGCGCCGACGTTGACATTGCAGATGATAGCGCTACAAAATTTGCCTGGGGACTGCGGATTGGGGGTGTAATCTGGGCGAGTGAGAAGGTGGGCGTCAGGCTTCAAGCCCAGCTTTTGTCAGCTGTTCAGTCTATGGGAGGGGGTTTTTATTTTGGCACTGGTGGCGCCGGCGCCGGAGTGACCAGTTATTCCACCATATATCAATTTGGTCTTGGTGGCGGGTTGGTGTTTAAAGTAAGATAGTGTCAGGCGCTTGGTATTCCTGAAAGGCGTTTATACCCAGATGCTATCAAATTCATTGTTCAACATCCTTAACACAGCGGAAGCCGATATGTGATTGGCCACTATCGAATGCGGTGCCCTGCCGTGCGCTTGGCCGGTAGTTAGTGCAATAGTCGCTTGCGCAAAGAAAAGATCCGCCTTTTGTAACGCGTTTCATCGCATAGGGCTCGTTAGGATCAAATGATTTTGCGGGACCCTTAGGGTTGTCTGTTATAGCATTTTTTGAAAGGGTCTTGAAATAGTTGACATCATACCAGTCGCTGGTCCATTCCCAGACATTTCCAATCATGTCGTACAAACCGTAGTTGTTGGGCGGAAACGATTTAACAGGAGATGTGCTCCCGAAGCCGTCTTCGCGCAAATTTACGACAGGGAAACTGCCTTGAAATGTATTTGCCATTAGCTTTCCCTGCGGAGCAACCTCGTTGCCCCAGCTATAGCGTTGTTGCTCGCTTCCGCCGCGTGAGGCAAATTCCCACTCGGCCTCGGTTGGAAGCCGCTTGCCCTTCCAAGTCGCGTAAGCTGCCGCGTCTTCATAGGCGATATGAACGACCGGGTGATTATCACGGCCTTCTAACGTACTGGCTGGACCTTCTGGGTGCTTCCAATCAACCCCCTTTTCCCATTTCCACCATTGCGTATAGTCATCAAGGCTGACGGGGTTTGCCGGCGGATGAAATACTAAGGAGCCAGGGACAAGGACACTATCGGGTGGTTCCGGGGTGCCTGGAGGAAGTTGTTTCTTCAGCTCCTCCCAGGTTGGTTTTTTTTCCGCAACTGTTATATATCCCGTGGCATCCACAAACTCCTGAAATTGTTTGTTCGTAACTTCTGTTTCATCGATCCAAAATGGTTTCACCTTAACGTGATGGGCAGGGCGTTCGTGGGCATAGCTCTCCGCTTCATCGGTGCCCATAATAAACTCACCTCCAGGAACCAATTTCATTCCCACATTATTTTTTGGGGAATCTGATTCTTGCTTTGTGCTGGGTGATGAGCAGCTCGCCAGCAATGCAAGCAAATAAACGTATAGAGATCCTTTTCTGTAGTTCACACGAAGTTTTTAACAAGCCAAACAATGCGAGAAAGTTACAAAACTCTTAGGCAATTGCCTTCATTCTCCAGAAAATTGATTTATTCCATGACTTTGTAACGGGACTTTTTGTCCGCTGAAAAATGAATTCTGCTGCTGTTCTATCTGCTAAAAAACCTGCAACCCTTTCGCGATAAATCAAATTCTAGTTCGCGTATTTTAAAAATTTCGTTCCCTCCCAGGTATCTATGCCTGATACGCGCTGATAAGTTATTTTTGTTTTGACATTACCCTCGGCTGGTAAATCAAACTGCGCTTGCATACGGCCCAGCCCTCCTTCAAATAAGTTGTTTCCTTTATAGGAAAGGCCTTCCGACACCTGTCCATTTAATTTCAGAAAGAGGAGGTCGTCCTGACGATAAAATTCAGCATTGCCATCTTTATTGAGTGTATATAGTCCACAAAGCTTGTTGTATCCCTCATCACTGAGGGGATAGGCGTCCGATAGCACAATATTGAAATTCACAACTTTTTCTCCTGAAGAGTTTTTCCCGATATTGAGAATCCGATTTATTGATTTTGGAGAAGAACTGCTGATGTCCGTTGCAAGATATGGGTCACCTTTGAAATATATTTGCGTGATAAGGTCCTGATGATCTACACTTGAAATCCGGAGATGGATGTGAGCGGGGCGCCAATTCGTTGGCGTTGCTTTATAAGGAACTGGTACAATCGTTTTGAAACTGTAGTTTCCGCTCTTATCACTCTTAACTGCACCGCGCAACAGGTAATCGTCCGACGTGTTATCATAATGCTCTTTTTCGTCACATTGCCAGGCTTCAACCAACACATTTTCGAGCGGGGTTTTCCCATCTTTTTTGAAGATGGTTCCACTGAGGTGTAATACTTCACCTTTTGATCCTGCGGGAATTATGTTGCTTCTCATTGGCGCCCCTGGCCGGTAGAACGGGCCAAGAATGTCAGTGGTAGTGGCATTGTCACCCAGAAAACTTTTGCCGTTCCAATGAATTGATCCGATGGCCGCTACGCTAAATGCAGTCAATGTACTGTCTTTAATGAAAGTTCTGCGCTTCATAAAATTGATGGTTAAGGGATGAGTAGGGGATTATTGTCTAATTTAAGATAAGCAATAGAGCTATGCTATCATTCAGCAGTTATCTTTTTTGGAACGGCATAGGAACGGGTCCAGTATAAACCGATATGGGTGATCGTGACTCTTAATTTGTTTTGTGAGTCAGGACTTATTAGTTAACTTTAGTTAACATCCGATTTTATGCCTCGCTATTGTAAAGGCTTCAGGTTCCATTTTAATAAGAATGTAGCTGTACCCGCGCATTATGATCAGCAACTAAATCACGAGGCGCCATTGAACCGTGCAAATCAAATGATTGACTTTGGACTGGAGACCGGTAAGCGGGATTTTGTCCTGTATGGCTATTACTTCATATGGAGAACCTACAGTTGCGAACACAATTTATCACTTGCGTATGGCGGCCACGCAAAATATTCACAGCAAATGAAGGAATTTGAATGCGATCAGCGCAAGCAAAAGATTGCTATGAATTGGATTGTCCCTGCTAGCTTTCTTTTGATTGCAATTCTGCATCATATTAATACTTCGGATTTTAAGACAATTTTGTTTTTTCTGTTTCCCTTACCCTCAACGATTACGACAAAGATGGGTGATTTTGGAATAAGTTGAAATCGCTGTAGGCCTAATTGCCTGATAGCACAGTGCTTCGAGTTCCGAAGGCGGTTTTTGGTTACATATCAGGCAAAGGCCACTAAGTACTTTGAGATACAT
>DASUTP010000403.1:0-10843 GCA_036374515.1 Chryseolinea sp.
TTATTTATATTTAGAGATAGATTTCGAAGTGTGCTGTTGCGTGAGGTTATGATCATCGGCCCTAAGTTCCTTTTTAAACCTGTAAATGTCGAATAAATGGAAGTCGAAAAGCTAAGTAAAAACCAATTCCAGGTAGCTGCCACAGGATTTCTCAGCCTGTTTTCATTGGTTGGTATCATGTTCTATGGGCTTCCTTTTTTTTACGACTTCTGGGTGACGGATTTTGGTTGGTCGCGTGCTACGGTTACGTCAGGCAATGCGTTGGCGAAAATGCTGATAGGCCCGCTCTTTGGATTTCTCGCCGGATGGATCATAGATCGATTCGGGCCCAGGCGTCTTATGCTTTCAGGAATTGTCATGGGAGGAGTGGCGTTGATCGGCCTGAGTGCGATGAATTCGCTTTGGCAGTTCTATCTGTTCTATTTGTTCAACGCCCTTGGCTATATGTGCGGCGGTCCTCTTCCCAATCAGGTATTGGTGTCGAGGTGGTTCACAAGATCGAGAGGTAAGGCTATGGGAATAATTTACCTGGGGATCGGGGTCGGGGGAATGCTGGTTCCTCAGATCGCCCGGAGCCTTACTGCAAGCTTTGGCTGGCGGGATGCATTGATGGTGCTGGGCCTTCTCATGGTAGGGATTGCATTTCCCATGGCATGGTTTGTCAAGGAAAGCCCAGATGACGCATCGGTTGAAAAAAAGCAGGAAAATCAGAAAATTCAGTTTCGGAATATTTTAAAAAGCTGGCCATTTTATCTGCTTGCCATCGGCAGCATGTGCTCCATCGGCGCGGTCGCTGGCACCACCCAAAATATTAAATTGTTCTTAAGCATCGATCTTAAGTATTCGCAGGAAGCTGCCGCCAATGTGCTTTCGATAATACTCGGTGCAAGCATCGTCGGCCGCCTGCTGATGGGATGGCTTGCGGACAGAATGCAAAAAAAGTATGTTATGGTGCTTATTTACTCCCTCGTTGCCCTATCCATACCGTTACTTTACCTCTCTGATGTGCCGGGGGTCATCTACATCTTTGCCTTTATTTTTGGCGTTGCGCTGGGCGGTGATTACATGATCATTCCCTTAATGGCTGCAGAGCTATTTGGTGTAAAAGTTATGGGCCGTGTAATGGGGCTGATCATAACGGTGGACGGCCTCGCCGAAGCGCTGGCGCCGATGCTTGCCGCTTGGCTTCGTGATCGCACCGGGAGTTATGCCAATGGGTTTGCTGCGTTGATCGTACTGGCCATCATCGGTACCGTGGCGGTAGTCATGCTGCCTCGCAAAAAGATTGCCTGACCGCCTGCAGGCGGATGCATTATGGCTACCAAAATGACGTGTATAGGGCAGTAAGGATTCCCAATATTATAATCGATCCTGCCAGGAAAGCAGGGGAGACCTTCATCATTTTAGGATCGATTTCGATGGTCTTATTTTCTTTAGCCCCCTTGGGATCAAGAAGGCTCGTAATTACCATCACCACGATAATAAGCACAAACGTAATGGTCATTCGATCCAGAAATGGAAAATCGGGAAACGCCCCGTTTGACCAGTACGGAAGGAATTTTAAAATTGTTGAAACAGGAATTGTCAGCAGCGCACCCAACACGGCGGCCGTCGATGTTGTACGCTTCCAAAAAAGCCCCAATAGAAAAATTGCCAATACCCCGGGCGATATAAATCCGACGTATTCCTGAATGAATTGATAGGCCTGGTCCAAGGTACGCAACAACGGGGTTACTATCCCCGCAAGCCCCATGGAAACAATGACCACCCACTTACCCGTCGCCACGATATTTTTTTCACTGGCGGTTTTGTTGATGAATTTTTTGTAAATGTCCAGCGCGAAAATGGTAGAGATGCTGTTCGCCTTCCCGGCAAGAGAAGCCACAACGGCAGCGGTCAACGCAGCGAAAGCCACGCCCTTCATTCCGGGAGGAAGCAGGTTCATAAGGGTAGGGTAGGCGTGATCCGGTTTTACAGTGCCCGTGCTATCCATCATCTCCTGTTGGAAAAGGCCATCCTGATGGAGGACATACATGGCAATTCCCGGTAAGACGGCGATGACTGGAATAAGCAGCTTAAGAAATGCAGCAAAGAGAATACCGTTCCTTGCTGTATTAAGGTCGGCACCCAGGGCACGTTGAACAATATACTGATTACACCCCCAGTAATTTAAATTGTTAATCCACATGCCTCCGATGAGTACCGACAATCCGGGAAGATCCTTGTAATATGGGTGTCCTTCCTCAAAGATCATGTGAAAATGAGAATCAGCCTTGTCCTGCAAAATCGAAAGCGCCTTGAAAATATCCCCTTCATAGCCCGATTTTTCCGCCAACAGGCTCAACGCAAGATAGGTCGTAACAAGCCCACCGATCATAAGCACCAATACCTGGATTACGTCAGTATAGCCGATCACTTTCATCCCGCCCAGGGTAACGACAATAGAAAATAAAATGAGACCAATAACGCAGGCGGTGAAACTAAGGCTTGATATTGAGGTGATCGCAATCGCACCGAGGTAAATAATAGACGTGAGATTTACAAAAACATAAACCAATATCCAGAATATTGCCATGATCGTGCTAACGGTATCGTTATACCGCGTCGCCAGAAATTGCGGCATGGTATAGATCTTATTTTTCAGGTAGATAGGTATAAAAAAGACGGCAACGATTATTAATGTGGCCGCGGCCATCCACTCGTAGGTTGATATGGCCAGCCCGAGCGCGAATCCGGAGCCTGACATGCCAATAAAATGTTCCGCAGAAATATTTGAGGCGATAAGCGAAGCTCCGATAGCCCACCACGTTAACGAACCCTCTGCGAGGAAAAAGTCTTTCGAACCGGAGGTCGACCGGCTCTTTTTCTTGAAAACGTAATAACCATAACCCGATACAATGATGAAGTAAATGAAGAATACGATATAGTCGATGACATGTAGTCTGTGCATGACCTTACTTCCGGGCTTGCTTCATCATGGAGATTGCTTGTTGGTTTGGTCTCATTTAAAATTTTAATGTAGGCGGAAGGTACTTCGCCACCAAATCCTCGTAGTAAGGCTGGAGTTTCTTCCAATCCGGCGGTGTCGGATTTTTTGAATACAGATCGTAAGGATTAAAAAGCCGTACCCACTTGAACATTTCGTGATCATGACTGTCCATCAAATGATTATAGGCTTCTTCACGATGCTGCGCATAAAATGAATGGTACCGCAGCATGTAAAGGCCGGATTCCGGAAGCTGATTTTTTACCATTTGATATACATATTCGTCATGCCCCCACGACATATGGACGTTGCGCAGGCCACAGTTCGGAGAGTACACGCCGTACTTTGTGCTATACAACTCATTTTTCGCGTCTGGATTATCGCTGAAAAATTCAGGGTACACGACCTTATCGGAAAATGCACATCCGACCGGGAAAGTATCCCCAACCACGGCCCATTGTGGTTCGCCAAAGAGACATAGCACCTTACCCATGTCATGAAGCAGACCAACCATTACCATCCAATCGGGGTGACCATCGTTCCGAATCGCTTCCGACGTTTGTAGCAAATGTTGAAATTGATCGAGGTCCGTATCAGGGTCAGAGTCGTCGACCAGTTGGTTTAAGAACTGAAACGCATCCCACACCGGCATTTCCTTCTTGTTGAATTTCAGAAATTCCTTTTCCTTGTTCAGGACAAAATCGTAAGTCTGATATTTATGATTCAGACGATAAAATTCTCTCACGGTATCGCGTTCAGTATTGTCGTAGTCCCTGAAATCATCTTTGGATTTTTTTGCTATACTTTCAGGATCCGGGTACCTCGATAATACATCGTCTTCCCATACATCCAGGCTTTTAAGCGGCGTGTTCTCTGAATAGTTTTCCATAGCATTTATTAATTTTTGATAAGGCAGGACTGTTCCAGCCTACGATCTACTAACTTGGCAAATATAATTCTGTAAAATAAGGATTGTTTACACTTTATTTACGAAACCGGTTTCGCATTTCGCAACGATAAATGGCTATTACAATAAGAAAAATCGCCAACGATCTGGGATTAGCCGTTTCGACGGTCTCGAAAGCGTTGGGCGATAGTTATGAGATCAGTGATGAAACAAAAAAGCGTGTGCTCGCATACGCCAAGAAACTGGATTACGTTCCGAACGCGTATGCAAGCAGTCTAAAAAAGCGAAGAACGGGGAATATTGCTGTTGTAGTTCCTGAGGTGGCCGACAGCTATTTTTCAACAGCGATCAACGGAATAGAAGCGGTTGCTCAGGTGAAGGGGTACCACGTGATCATTTATATTACCCATGAGGACCAAATAAAAGAGCAATCGATTTTGCGGCAATTCAAAAGTGGTCGCGTGGACGGCGTCCTGTTGTCTGCTTCTTCGGGAAAGAGTGGAACCGGTCACGTCAGGGAACTATTCGCATCGAGAGTGCCGCTCGTTTTTTTCGACAGGGCATGTGAAGACATCGAGGCGTCTAAAGTCCTTACCAACGATTTTGAATCGGGATATCGTGCGACGGATCTACTAATAAAAAAAGGATGCGAAATCATTGCGTTTCTTAGGATGTCGGAAAATCTGGATATCATTCAGGATCGACTGGATGGATATAAACAGGCATTAAAAGACAATGGAATAAAAATCGCAAAGGAATATATAGTGTCTTGTTCAAGTCAGGATGCCCAAAACCACTCGATCATTAAGAAATTATTGAAGAGTGCGCATCGTCCCCAGGGACTTGTCGGTTCAACTGAGAAGCTTGCAACATTGTCGTACATCGTTTGTAATGAACTGGGTTTATCGATTCCCCGTCATGTTAAGGTGATAGGATTCTCCAGCATGGGTATTGCATCCTTGCTAAATCCATCGCTTACAACGATCACCCAGCCCGCATTTGAGATGGGTAAGGCTGCGGCCACGATACTATTCAAAATATTGAACGGTAAGAAAACGGACAAGGAGCGCGAAACCATTGTTATACCTTCCACTCTATACGAAAGAGACTCAACCGGCCGATGATCTCAGGGGTTTAATATAGATCCACCCAGATCTTCTCTACAACCTGGTGGCTAAGCATTGTTTCTTTTTTTGCTTTGTTGATAATTGCGACGGAACCGTCAAATGATTCCTTCCTTTTGATGGTGATGGAATCTCCGATTTGAAGACCTTTCGAATTAAGATGATCCAGAAAGGATTTTGCGTCGTTGCCGACCGCGCTAATTTTAACCGACGCGCCCTCTTCAACCTGGCTCAATGGAATGCTTTTGAAGGAAGTCACCCTTCCGTTAACGTCCGGTATGGGTTCTCCGTGGGGATCAGCCTTAGGGTAGCCCAACAACTCATCGATCCTGTTGTAAAACCTTTCCGAATTAACATGTTCGAGCTGCTCGGCGATTTCATGAACTTCTTCCCATCCTAATTTTAATATTTTTACTAAAAAAAGCTCGGCGAGACGGTGCTTCCGGATTATGGACAATGCTTCTTTTTTTCCCTTTTCACTCAGCTTAATGCCGCGGTAGGGGGCATAGGATACCATTTTTTTCGAAGAAAGCTTTTTTATCATGCTGGTCACGGTAGGAAGCTTCACGTTCAACTTCTTCGCCAATTCGGAAACCGAGACCTCACCGGGCTCTACGGACAGGCTATAGATGGTTTTGATGTAATTCTCTTCCGTTAACGACCCCATTCCTTCAAAATTTCGTGAAAATTTACGGACGAAAAATAAATTATTCAAATTTGTAAGTTAGATTAGTCTAACTTTTTAATTTTACGTCTCGTATAGTAAAGCTATGAGACCCTTACTTAATCTGTTAGTTTTCATTTTAATTTCCGGGATAGGGGTTTCCTGCGAGAATTTCGAACCGTCTGCACCGAAGGACGATACCCTGCTGGATGGGCCCGTTGAAGGCTTAAACGAGGCGGAGAACCTTCAATTCCTGAGAGGCGATATCGCTTTTAATGATGAGATTTTTACGGCGGAGACTGGACTGGGTCCATTGTTTGTCGCGAGTTCGTGCGGAAGTTGCCATCCTGGCGATGGAAAAGGGCATCCGTTTACAACGCTGACCCGGTTTGGGCAATACGATGAAACGGGCAACCAGTTCAGTCATCTCGGTGGTCCTCAACTTCAGAACAGGGCAATTCCGGGTTACAAACCGGAACAGCTTCCAGAGGGTGTCGGCTATTCCAGGCTAACCCCTCCGGCAAACACTGGATTAGGCTTCCTCGACGCCGTAAGCGACGAGGAAATTCTCTCCTGGGCTGATCCCGATGATATAAACGGCGACGGCATCAGCGGGGTACCGAATTGGATTGATATGAAAGAGTATCTGTCTGAACGGCCGGGCTATGTGGAGGTAAATGGAAAATACATCGGACGTTTTGGCAAAAAGGGAGCGGCTTATGATTTAAGCCAGCAAACGGCGCAGGCGTATAACGAAGACATTGGTGTTTCTTCCTCCTACGAAGCATACGATACACAGTCAGGACTTCAGATTGATCCTGAAATCACCGACCAAACGGTGCAGGATGTTGTATTCTATCTGAAGACTTTGAAGGCGCCCGTCGCCAGAAACAAAAACGACGATGAAATCCTGCTTGGGAGAAAAATATTTACCGATGCAGGTTGCGCGAACTGCCACCGGCCTGAAATGAAAACCGGCCCTTCATCAATTGCGGCACTTTCCAACAAGACCTTTTATCCATATTCTGATTTGTTGCTGCACGACATGGGAGCCGGGCTGGACGATGGTTACACAGAAGGCTCCGCAAAAACGTCAGAATGGAGGACACCGCCGTTGTGGGGATTAGGATTGTCGAAATTTTCGCAAGGCGGAGAGTATTTCTTGCTGCATGACGGACGGGCCCGAAGCATCGAAGAAGCAATTTTGCTGCATGGCGGCGAGGGTAGTGTCAGCCGGGAGAACTTTCAATCTCTCACCGACGCCGATAAGGCAAAGCTTATCAAATTTCTTGAGAGCCTTTAGTATGGATAGAAGAGAATTTACAAAAGCATGCATGACCTGTGTCGCTGGTGCTGCCCTGGCGCCGATGTTCTCAGGCTGTCAATCAACCTATCATACCACCGGAGTTGTTGAACCCAACGGAATCTCGGTTTTAAAGTCTGAATTTACTTATCTTAAAAAGGAGCAGCCGGTGCAACGTGCCTATATCATCGTTCGCAGTGCAGTGCTCGAATTCCCGATCTATCTGTATAAATTTTCTGACGAGGAGTACGCTGCTGTCTTGATGAAATGTTCTCATCAGGGCAACGAGCTTTCAGCGTCAGGCGATCATTTGCATTGCTCTGCCCACGGTAGCGAGTTCACGAACAAGGGTGTTGTTGCACAGGGTCCGGCAGAAGACAATCTTCGCACATTCAAGGTGACGCCGAATGGCGATAAATTATTTATCGACCTAAGAGCATGAAGAATTTTATACTCTGCCTGTTCTTGTATTTGCTTGTTTGCAGTTTCTCAGCCACGGCGCAGATCGACACGACGTTATTAAAGCGTACACCACCGGATACGACGCTAATGAAGATGAACATGGACGCTGTTTACAATCGTCCTTTCCTGTCCATGGGCAAGCTGCCCGTTGCGCTTGGGGGATATATCGAAGCAAACTGGCAGCACCTGGGAACCGATGGCGTTACGGAGGGACACCAGTTTCAAATGCGGAGACTTACATTGTTTATCGCTTCTACCATTTACAAGCGTATAAAATTCTTATCCGAAATTGAATTTGAAGACGGAACAAAGGAGATCAACATCGAATTTGCTTCCATCGACATGGAGTTTCATCCCCTTTTTAATTTGCGCGGGGGTGTGGTAATGAACCCGATTGGAGCCTTCAACCAAAACCACGATGGACCCAAATGGGAATTTGTGGACCGTCCTGTTTCTGCAACGCAGATGCTACCTGCAACGTGGAGTAATGTTGGATTTGGCATCTTTGGAAAGCTGTACCAGAATGACTGGGTCTATGCTTACGAGGCCTATCTAACAAATGGGTTTGATGACAAAATAATTTCAAATATCGAAAACAAAACATTTCTCCCTGCCACCAAGGCAAACGCCGACCGCTTTGAAGAGAGCTTCAACGGAGTTCCGTTGATTACAGCAAAGACGGCAATCCGGTACAGGAAAATAGGGGAGTTGGGCATATCGTTTATGGGTGGTGTTTATAACAAGTTTGAGGACGACGGCCTGGTATTCGACAAAAGACGAAGGGTTGACGTTATTGCATTGGATTTTAACACAACGATTCCCCTATCCAATCTTTGGATCAATTCGGAATGGGCGTGGGTGCGTGTAGACGTTCCGGATACCTACAGCCAGCAGTATGGAGGTAAACAGCAGGGAGGGTTCATCGATTTGGTCCAACCTGTTTTCCGGCGAAATATTTTCGGCTTTGAGAAATCGGTTATAAATGCGGCACTTCGTGTAGAATATGTCGACTGGAACGGAGGGAGGTTCAATGAGACCGGCGGTCAGATACGGGATGATTTTTTTGCCATCGTGCCGGCTATCAGCTGGAGGCCTGCAGCACAAACCGTGATCAGGTTAAATTATCGATATAACTGGAAAACCGATATTTTTGGCAACCCTCCTTCCAAAACCGCGGGATTTCAGTTCGGTTTTTCATCCTATTTCTGACCTTAAAAAGGGAATATGACTTAACTCAGCACCCCTGTTTTCCGGGTATTCGCGTCTATGGGGAACAAAGTGTTTAATCCACGGTTAAACTCGAAAACCCCCGGCCTATGGTACGCGTGTTGATTGTAGATGACGATGAAGACGACAGGGATTTGCTCACGATCGCTATTCATGAATTGGATCCTACCGTGCAATGTATTTTAGCACGCAACGGGGAAGAGGCGCTGGAAGGACTTAGAAGGCAAAAATCGGATCGACCCGATTTAATATTTCTCGATCTCGAAATGCCGCGTATCAATGGAACTCAGTTCCTCCGAGTACTTAGATCAGACTCCTCGTTGCGTGATATTCCCGTCGTTGTTTACACAGCGTCAAAGCACCCGCAGTATCTTGAAGAATCGAGAGAACTGGGGGTTGTGCAATTCCTCACAAAACCCACTAGCTTTAAGGAACTTTGCGACATCGTGTCTGGTGCTTTCGCCAAGGAAATGATACAGCTAAACGTAAAATAGCGAGGCTATAGTGACAGTTATCAACTAAAGTAGGAAAGTAATTTTGAAGGCATGTCAGCGAGTGATATTACCTGCCTCGCTGCATCGAGTGCAACGGCCTCCCTAGGCATCCCATAGACAACTGAACTGGCCTCATCCTGGGCTATGGTAAGAGCCCCTGCGTTCTTCATTGCGAGCAGACCTGTCGCCCCATCATTCCCCATGCCCGTCATGATAATTCCTATCGCATTTTGCCCGGCGTGACGGGCGACTGAATCAAAAAGCACGTTAACAGACGGTTTGTGTCGATTGACAAGCTGACCGTCGCGTACCTTGATGAAATATTGCGCACCGCTTCGATACAATTCCAAGTGCTTTCCACCGGGTGCAATGTAGGCATGACCTCGCATCACGCGTTCGCTGTCTGTCGCCTCTTTTACCGTTACTTCGCACTGAGAATTTAAATGATCGGCAAAAGATTTTGTAAAACCTGCGGGCATATGTTGAGCAATAAGTATTCCGGGCAAGTCGGGCCGGATCTTTTGGAGAATAAAACGGAGCGCGTCCGTTCCACCTGTTGATGCTCCGATGGCGATCACCTTGTCCGTGGTTTTATAAATGGAGCTCTTGATTTTCGTGTTCCACTGATGAAATTCCGTAGCCGTCCGATGAATGGATTTCCTTCTCATCGGCACCAGACGGGCTGCCTTTATAGCGTCGGTGATGCGTATCCGTGATTCTTCTAAATGTTCCTTTGTATTTCTGATCTCTGACTTCGCTACAATTTCAACTGCGCCTAGCTCCAGGGCTCGAATGGCCAGGTGACTTCCATATTGTGTTAAACTTGATATAATTATTACCGGTATTGGATACTGTGCCATTAGCGATTTAAGAAACGTCAGGCCATCCATTCGGGGCATTTCTATATCGAGCGTTATTACATCAGGAATTTCTTCCCGTATTTTTTGGGCTGCAAAGTAAGGGTCCCCTGCAGTTCCGGTAACCATAAGATCCCGATCCGATTGAATGATGTCCCTCAGCGTTTGACGTACCAATGCAGAGTCGTCAATAACCAAAACCTTTATCAATCTCTTCATTTAGCTCTGTGGCATTCTTCGTTAATAGTTTCACGCGTACCCTACCCGTGGCGGTGTTAAAAATAATTTTCCTCCCGTAATTTCCACCAACATGCTTCGCTAGGACAGGAACGTCAAACGATTTCAAAACAGCTAAGGCGATGGCGATATTCCGCTCGCCCACTTTAAAAATGTCGTTGCGATAAAGAGAATTGCATCCCCCGAAGACTTTCGCTTGAAGCGTGTCAATCCTGGCATTTCGGTTGAGCACGGACCGGATCAACATGGAAGTCGAAGTCAGTCCGCGATTAAGATCATCAATCTCATCCGATGGAATTCCCGGAAGTAAAAAGTGATTTACACCAGCAACGCCCGTTTCTCTATCCAGTAAACAAACCGAAACGCACGAACCTAATACGGTTGAAATGAGGGCCGGGGCCGACGTTATAATGGACTGGCCAGCGAAGATCGTGTACTTACGGAGTGATGTCACGAAACAAGTTGATAAATCGTGGGTTGGATTTGCCGCAACGGAACTTCCATGCCCATTATCGACTCGCTGTGCCCAAGGAACAATAATCCGCCGGGACGAAGGTGAGAAACGAATTTACGAATTACGCT
>DASUTP010000404.1:0-2896 GCA_036374515.1 Chryseolinea sp.
CTGGGCGTGTTCCTGCGGCGTTAATTTTTCGGTTTTCTGCCTCACATGATTATACATTTTATAATTCCCCCACAAATCCTTTTTTATGTCCATCGCCACAATGATTGTGGAGCTTCCGAAATGCTTACTCGCTTCCTTAACGAATTTTGTGTTGTCGAGCGCCGAATGGTTGATTATTACCTTCTCCACGCCAATCTTAAGGATTCGTTGAATTTGTTGGAGCGATGTTATTCCCCCACCGTAAGCGAATGGCATAAAACATTCGGACGCGAGATCTTCAATGATGCTTAGATTAGGTTCGCGATTATGTTTTGAGGCGTCTATATCTAAAAAGATAAGTTCGTCAACTTCCTTTTCGTTAAAAATTCTTACGGCATTGATTGGGTCACCGACATACTTTGGATTCTTAAATTTTTCCGTTTTAACGAGGCCGCCGTCATGCAAAAGCAGGCAGGGAATTATTCTGGTTTGGAGCATTATAAAGCAGCAAAGTTTTTAAACAATGTCATTCCAAATTTATGGCTTTTTTCAGGGTGAAATTGAACGCCATAGACATTTTCGCGACGAAAAACCGAGGTAAAGTCACGTCCGTAATGCGTACTTCCAAGTTGATCGGAACGATTTTTTACCCGAACGAAATAAGAATGAACAAAATAAAAACGCAGCTCCTCTTTATCACTTTTCAAGATTGACGAATCGTCAGCAGAAGGTCTAACGATGTTCCAGCCCATGTGAGGAATTTTAAGATCACTTGAAGGAAACCTCAATACCTCGGCGTCGATCCAACCGAGCCCACCGAGCGTTCCTTCTTCGCTACGCTTTGTCATGAGCTGCATCCCCAGGCAAATCCCTAAGACCGGCACTTTATCCTTGTATACTTTTTCATTGAGCGCTTCAATCCAACCATCGTTCAATAGGTTTTGCATGCCCGTATCGAACGAACCAACACCTGGCAAAATGATTTTATCAGGTACCAAGTCTTTGGGGCTTTTGACCACCACGCTTGTCACATTTATCCTCTTAAGCATATTTTGAACAGAGCCTAAATTGCCAAGTCCATAGTTTATTATCTGGATCATTTGAATTGATTACAATAAGTTCATCTCCATGGCGATTTTCTAAATAATGCAAGCTTTATCCCACAAAATTTTAATGGTTTTTACAGGCCACAAAACAACAATCACAAAGCAAAGAACTAAAAAGCAAAGATGGAAAGATGGTGGCCATATAAAAATAAAAACAACGGGAACGAACACGATTGCAAAGGGTAATGCGAATTTTTACCAATAAGTGGACGATATGCCCCACGTTGTAAGTGATGTAGCCTGGTTTTGCGGATTGGACATTCGACACGTCAGCCCGGCGAGAGCTATCCTGGGACGTCGTTAGCTATTGGTTTCTTTTTTATATTTGATTTATATTTTGGCCATGAACCGCCTATACGCGCTCGATTACCTCCGGGGTCTGGCAGCATCTTCAATTATGATCTTCCACTACGTGAGTTGGAACTTAGGCGAGCTAGATTCCGGCAGTGTTCTTGGGCGCATGGGGATTTATGGTGTTTCGGTGTTTTATGTCCTAAGCGGGCTCACGTTATATTTAGTCTATTTCAATAGAATGCACCCTACAGCCTGGGAGCTCGGCGATTTTGTGATTAAAAGGATAGCCCGGATATACCCGCTATTGTGGCTGTGTACGTTGCTGGTCATTGTGCTCAATAGGGATCCTATTGACCTTTGGATTCTGGTGTTGAATTTTTCAGGTCTTTTTGGCTTCATCGACTGGGATGCGGGTCTGGCCACTGGGATATGGTCAATCGGAAATGAACTTGTCTTTTACTCCTTCTTCCCCTTGTTTGTTTTTTTGATCAAAAATTCGCGACTACTCTTCTCCGCATTAGTTGCCGTGATAACAACAGTCTACTTATTATTTGCTTTTAGGTGGCTTTCACCGGGTTTGCCCCTGTCCCAACAGTGGTCGACCTATATTAACCCACTCAATCAGGTACTTCTGTTTATGACCGGATTTTTAATTGGCTATTTTAATGGGATTGTTAAGAACACAGGGGTGAACATCGCTATACTTGTCATATCGTTTGCCATCCTTATTTTTCTTCCCGCGTCGGGCAATCCAATCACCCTTGTGACGGGCACCAATAGGTTGCTGTTCACATTGTTCGGCGTTGGAACCTGCGTATCGTTTTACAATCTCAACTTCCATTTCAAAAATTGGGTGGGCAAATTTCTTTCACTGCTAGGAGAAACAAGCTATTCAATCTATCTTATTCATCCTATCGTTTGGACCATTTGCTTTAGCGTTTTCAAGCGCCTTAATGTTTATTTGGAAATTCACATCATTTTTCAGATCACTTTTGCCATGGGCGTTACGTTGGCGGCGAGCTATCTGAGCTATGAATATTTTGAAAAGCTTTTCATCAGAAAGGGGAAATCGCTTACTGAAACCTTGTTTGTTAAGAACCTTCGATAGTTAATGTGAATGAAGCAACTGTCCAACTGCGCCATTATTTTCATCTCCTCTCAACTCATACTGTGTTCCCCAGAACGTGCCGGAGAAGCGCTTGACAATGCTTGCGTTCAGCACCAAACCTCGGTTTGCAATACCCAGACGCTTCCGCCTGATATTAACAACTTAGAATCTGTTGCCTCGACAGTTTACGACGTAATCGTGGTTATGGGTCAGTCGAATACGTTCGCAGGATTGGGCTATGACTCGATTCTTGACAAAAGTAGTCCAAGAATTTTTCAGTTGGGGAGGCGATCAAACAACATGAAAGTAATTGAAGCCAAAGAACCGCTCGATCATCACGAATCAATTTCCGGTCACATCGGCTTTGCACTCACCTTTTGTAAATGGTATGCTAGCGCATTGCTTGACA
>DASUTP010000405.1:0-8167 GCA_036374515.1 Chryseolinea sp.
GATCCGGATCATAACCTCATGTTTTCTGTTCATCCGTATTGGTCTAAGGTGGATATTTTGACTGTACAACCTACGTTCATTAAAGATCAGTTAAAAAAAGCCACAGATAACAATATCCCGTTAATACTGGGCGAGCTTTGCGGTTATGGCGGATGGCCAGGGGAAGGTGAGCCAGACACGGCAACGTGTACGGAAAAGGGCTCTATCGATTATCAAACGTTGTTATCCGAAGCGGCGGCCAACAACATTGGCTACCTTGCATGGGAGTGGGGACCTGGCAATGGTTTTTTTAACTATGAACCCCCCGTACTATGTCCCGCAATGGATCTGACGACGGATGGGACGTACCAGTCGATCGTTGCTATCGCGCCGGGATCAACACCAAGGGGATGGGTCAGAGATGTGATCATTGACAGCCCTTACGGTATAGAGAAGACAGCAGTAAAATCTGATTACATCCTCAACGGTTTTAAGTGTCAATAACGGTGTAAAAGAGCCTTTCAAGACGCAGGAATTTCTACTGTGACTCCGGTAAATTTTTTGCAACCAGCACTTGCTTGTATATTTGCAAGAAAATACTTGCCTATTATGGAAGCAAGAAGAGATGTATTTCAGGCTATAGCCGATCCCACGCGAAGGCAGATCATTGAGATGGTGGCCCAGCGTACGCTGAACGTCAACGAAATAGCGGAGAATTTTAATGTTAGCCGGCAAGCGGTCTCCCTCCAGATTAAAATCCTCATAGAATGTGGTTTGGTCGTTATAAAAAAGCGGGGTAGGGAGCGCTTTTGTGAAGCAAAACTGGATCAACTCCAGGATGTAGCAGAGTGGGTTGCCGTCTGCGAGAAGTTTTGGAAAACGAAGTTTACTGCGCTTGAAAAATTTCTGGGCAAAGCATCGGCCAAAAAGCTCAAGAAATGAGCCTTGGTAAAATACTAACCCATGCATTCGATGCTCCTAAAAAACTTAATTCCCTTATGGTATTTTGCAACCTTCTGTCATGAAAGCGATTATTATTTCAGCGCATGGTACCCCTGACGTCCTTCAACTGACGGATCGCCCGATGCCTGAGCCGGCGAGGGGCGAAGTTCTTGTAAAAGTAATGGCAGCAGGCATCAACAGGCCGGATGTCGCACAACGGAAGGGATACTATCCACCACCTCCTGGAGCTTCGCCTGACATTCCCGGGCTGGAGATTTCCGGCGTGGTTGAAAGTCTGGGACCAGGTTGTTCTGCCTTTAAGATTGGCGATAAAATATGTGCGCTTGTCACGGGTGGAGGTTATGCCGAATACTGTTGTGTTCCGGAAGTCCAGTGCTTACCGATTCCGAAAAATTTCTCCTACGTTGAAGCCGCTTCTCTACCGGAGACGTTTTTTACAGTTTGGAGTAATGTCTTCGACCGCGGCAAGCTTGCCCGGGGTGAAGCCTTGTTGATTCATGGAGGTTCCAGTGGCATTGGCGTTGCGGCGATTCAGATCGCGAAGGCCTGGGGAGCTAACGTCTACATTACTGCGGGCAGTGATGAAAAATGTGAATTTTGCCTGAAGCTTGGCGCTGACAATGCAATCAACTACAAGACTGAGAAGTTTAGCGATGAAATTAGAAGGCTTACATCGGGTAGGGGAGTTGACCTCATCCTGGACATGATCGGAGGAGCATACGCCCCGGACAACGTAGACATACTTGCTGAGGATGGAAGACTCGTGCTCATCAGCCTCATGAAAGGGGATGAAGCTTCCATTAAACTTTCTCTTGTAATGCGAAAGCGGTTAACAATTACGGGATCAACATTACGAGCACGCGATTCCGTTTTTAAAGGATCGATCGCTGTAAAGTTGAAGGAGACGGTTTGGCCATGGCTGGAATCAGGAAAGGTAAAACCCGTTGTCTTCCAAACATTCCCGCTGGAGCGGGCAGCAGACGCTCACCATTTAATGGAAAGCAGCAAGCACATCGGCAAAATTGTCTTGACGGTCGAACGCTGAGAACATTTTTGCGTCGCTTCGTATTTTGCCTGACTGGAAAAAAGCCCTGCGGGATATTTGCCATACAACGCAGATTGCCGCGGGTGAAACAACGCCGGCTTACCTCATAAATTAAGCCGCGAGGCCGCTCAGAAAATGAAACTAATAGCTGGATTTTTACATTAATAAATATTAATTAGAGTAAGCGAACTTCGGTTATGGAGTACAAAGATTATTATAAGATTCTGGGAATAGATAAAAAGGCTTCGCAGGACGATATTAAAAAGGCCTTCAGGAAGCTTGCTGTGAAGTATCACCCCGATAAGAATAAAGACAATCGGGCGGCTGAAGAAAAATTCAAGCTTATTAACGAGGCGAACGAGGTTTTAAGCGACCCGGAAAAACGAAAAAAGTACGATACGTTGGGCGAGAACTGGCGTCAATACGAGCACGCAGGATCACGGCCTTCCGGCAGCGCCCGGTCAGGCAATGGGCGTAGTGGACCATTTACCTTTGAAGGTGACTTCAGCGATATTTTCGGCCAGGGTGGCGGGTCGGGCTTTTCAGATTTCTTTGAACAGTTTTTTGGCGGTGGCGCAGCCGGTGGTGAAAGAAGATCAAGAACCACTCATTTTAAAGGCCAGGATTATCAAACCGAAATGGAGATCACCCTTGAGGAAGCTTTTCACGGAACGCACCGGCTTATTCAACTGGAAGATGAAAAGCTTCGCATTGCCACCAAGCCGGGCGTACACGACGACCAGCAATTACGAATTAAAGGCAAAGGGGGAAAAGGAAGTAATGAGAGTCACGGCGATCTCTACGTTCGCGTTAATATTGCGCCACATCCCCGATACAGCCGAAAGGGAGATGACCTCTACGCTACACAAACAATCGATCTCTTTACCGCCGTACTCGGTGGATCGGCGATTGTTGATACAATGTCAGGCCAAATAAAAATAAAAATTGATCCGGGAACACAAGGCGGAAAAACAATTCGCATACGAGGAAAGGGAATGCCAGTGTACGGAAAGGTAAACCAATTTGGAGATTTGTATGTTGAATTACAGGTTCACATTCCCGAGCAACTTACGGATAAACAAAGAGAATTGTTTGAACAGTTGAAATCTACTTATTAGGAGAACTATGGAAAAGTTTAATAAGCTGATCGGCTCAAGTACGCCCGTACTCGTCGATTTTTATGCTGACTGGTGTGGGCCTTGCAAAGCAATGGGACCGGCTATTCAAGAGGTCGGAAAGGAAGTTGAAGGCAAGGCGAGGGTTGTCAAGGTAAATATCGACAGAAATCAGGATGCGGCGATGCTTTACAACGTAAGGGCTGTGCCTACTTTTATTATTTTCAAACATGGCCAGCCCGTCTGGCGGCATTCCGGAATGATCGACAAAAATACTTTGGAAAGACAGTTGTTGGCATTCGCGTGATTGGCGGAATCGCGGAAGTAGGCGAGTGAATGTGAAATTGCCCATTTAAAACAAATAATGGGATAATTAATGCAATAATGTTGCAAATAGGATTAAAGTTGGCGAAGTTTGAGGCCAATCAGGTAACCGATGTTTCTGCGCAAACAAGGACGACTCAAAAATCAGCCCATGCGGACATTCTTCGCGTGGTTGCTGCTGCTCCTCTACCTCGCCGGCAGCGTGCAGATCGAAAGTTTTCACGAGGTATTTCATTCGTTTGAGCAGGCCCTGCATTCATTTGACCAGGAAAAAGATCCCTGCCACCGCGCAATCTATCATGATTCAAAAAAGGAAGGCTGCGATCATAAAACACACGTCACCGCCGTAAAAAAATGCCCACTGTGTCACCTCGTACCGCTGAATGAAAAGCATATTTCAGTTAGCCATGTCTTTGAATCTTTTTCCACTCCCGATGATTTCGAAAATTTCTGTTTTTCCGTTCGCATTGTTGAATTAGCGGGAAATCTGTGCGCGCGGGCGCCCCCACTGTCTTAGAAGTTCTTTTCAGTTTGGATTACATCGCCCTGGCAGAATTTACCTGTCAGTGAACTTCTATTTCAATAACGCATGATATTTAGATCAACCATACTGCTGTTGGCAGCGGTATCCAGTTTCTTCTCCCATTCTTCGGCGCAGGAATGCAACGGTACGTTTAAGGGCCGTGTCCTGGACGACGCGAACCAACCCATGGTCGGCGCAACGATTACGCTTTCGGGAGCTCAGCGGGGAACGACGACAAATGCGTCAGGCGACTTCCATTTCGACAGATTGTGCAAAGGTGTTTTCCGGGTAAAGGTGCAGTATCTGGGATATGAGAACCTTGAATTCGAGCTGACGATCGATGGAACAATCACTAAAGTCCTCCACCTTAAAGAAGACGTAAGGCAACTGCAGGAGGTGGTCGTCGAGGATGAGCTTCAACATACGGAGCACGCCCACAACCTTGCCACCCTCAATGCAAAGCAATTGGCCGAAGCAGCGGGCAAGTCTTTGGGTGAATCGCTGAAAGAAATCCCAGGTGTCAATTCCATTCAGACGGGCCCCGGGATATTCAAACCTGTGATCCATGGAGTACACAGCCAGCGCGTTCTTATACTTAATCACGGAATCCGGCAGGAGGGACAACAATGGGGCGCAGAACATGCTCCCGAAATTGATCCCTTCATCGCCTCAAATGTTTCCGTTGTTAAAGATGCCGCTTCGATCAAGTACGGAACGGATGCGATTGGTGGTGTGATCATTGTCAACCCGGCCCCACTTCCGGAGAGCGCCGGCATCGGCGGAAGCTTGAATTTGATCGGACAGACCAATGGAAGGTCCGGGACTTTTTCTGGTATGTTGGAAGGTGGGATCGGAAATCACGATGGGTGGGGATGGAGGGCCCAGGGCACTGCAAAGCGCACCGGCGATTTCCATGCTCCCTCTTACAGTTTGACTAACACCGGCATCAGGGAATTAAACTTTTCTGCTTCAACCGGTTTCCATAATGAGCGGCTGGGCTTCGAAATTTTCTACAGTCATTTTAGTTCAGACCTTGGAATTCTAAAAGGAACCTCCATTGGAAATCAGGGTGATCTCGAAGAAGCCATGGAACGCAGCGTTCCATTGTACACCTCGTCTTTTAGCTATGATATCGGGGAGCCACGGCAGGAGGTTGAGCACAACCTTTTGAAAATAAGTGGTCACATTAAAACCCGGCGTGGCGAACTACGGCTGCAATACGGATTTCAAAACAATCAGCGAAGAGAATTTGACCTTCGCATCGGCGATCTGTCGAATACCCCTGAGCTAAACCTTCGGTTAAACACGCAGACAATCGAGGCAGAATGGGAAACCGTTCCCTCCGAAAAGTGGACGATTTCTACCGGTGCGACGGGCATGTTTCAACAGAACAGAAAAGTGGACGGAACCCAACGGGTGCCGTTCATTCCGGACTTTAACAATATCTCCGCTGGTTTATTCAGCGTCACGAAAGTTTATCTCCGCCAATGGACGATTGACATTGGCGCGCGGTACGATTACCGTTACTACTCAGTTGCCGGATACGATTACAAGAACTCATTGTTCCAGTCAACATTGCAATTTAACAACGTGAGCGCAACCGCAGGAGCTACTGTAAATATCCGAAAGAGCGGAACGCTTAACCTGAACGTTAGCAGTGCGTGGAGACCCCCTCACGTCGCGGAGCTTTATAGTGTTGGAACCCATCAAAGCGCAGCTGCCAACGAATACGGCTTTCTGCTAAATGATTCTACGAATGAGGTCCTCGATATCGATGCCGTTTCTTTTAAAACCGAGCAGGCGCTAAAATTTGTAGCGACCTATCAGCACAATTGGAAGGACTTCACCTTTGAGGTAACACCCTACCTCAATTACATCTTCAATTATATCTATTTGCGTCCAACGGGAATCTCGCAGAACGTTCGCGGGACATATGCTTACTTCAGATATACGCAAACCGATGCATTGTTTCTAGGGGCCGATCTTTCAGGTGTCTGGCGTGTAAATCCGTTTCTTAAAGTGACGCCGAAAATTTCACTGTTGCGTGCCTCCGATGTACGCCATGACGACTACCTCGTCTTTATTCCATCGAACCGGTACGAGCTGGCCATCCGCTACGATCGCCCAACCATCGCGGGACTTAAAAACTTTTTTGCAGAGTCGACTGCCAAGTATATAAGTCGTCAAAACCGCGCACCAAGAGTTGTGACCGTAGCTGAAATAAACGATGCGATAGAGCGGGGGGAAGATCCCTTTGAAGAAGATGATGCAAATTTTGATTTCATGGAAGCACCACCTGGATACTTTCTTTGGAATGTTGCAGTCGGCATGTCGCTAAAAGGAGAAAGCACCCAATATGATTTCCGACTTGGCTCGGAAAATCTCCTTAACACGTCCTATCGTGAATACACGAATCGCTTCCGATACTATGCGGACGATTTAGGGAGGAACTTTATTATTTCAGTTAAATGTACCTTTTAAAAAATTTTATGAACCGATTACCTATAGCTATAGCGTTATTTTCCCTTTTGTTTGTTTTAGGCTGTGAAGTGGAGTCTCCTGTGCGGGAAGATGTTCCCGAACTGATCACGCAAGTCACGCTCACCTTCACACCCACGGATGGCGAGCCATTGATTGTAACCGCGACAGACCCCGATGGCGAAGGTGTTCAGGATGTTCAAGTCGACGGTAACATAAGCCTTGAAACAATGAAAACGTACACACTAACATTGTCATTAACGAATGGACTGGCGCAACCGTCGGATCCGGAATACGACGTGACAGAGGAGGTCGAAGAAGAAGCTCATGAGCACTTTTTTTATTTTTCATGGACCAACGGCGTATTCAGCGATCCGGCTGGCGACGGGAACATCGATAACCGCGCCGGAGCCGTTAACTACGAAGATGAAGATGTGAATGGTTTACCCTTGGGCCTTGCAACGGTTTGGACAGCCGGCGTTCCTTCGTCCGGGGAATTTAGAATAGTGTTGAAGCATCAGCCTGACTTGAAAACAGCCACGTCTGAATCGACCATTGGTGAGACCGACGTGGATATTACTTTTCCGATAAAAGTCGAATAGGCAATTCGGCAGATCCAAATGGTACGGCCGTCGGGGAAGGAGGACGGCAAATACAATGATGACGACGGCCGGGCCATGTAGGATGGGATGCCAGTGACTATCACGGTAACGGCGATCCAATTGGACGGTGCGCGAGAAACAGATAGTTACGTCTTCCCAAAAAAGGAAATAATTTTGCGGAATAAATCCCAGTTTTCTGCCCACCTATTCGGTAGGTCATGGCCCTGGGTACACGTTAATATATTCTATGGGAATCGTTCGGAAATCGGATTTAGGAATTACCTTTGGATTCGTGAAACGGCTCACCGCAATAACTTTTATCTTTTTACTGGCAGCGCAATGTGTTTTCAAGCTGACCATCATCACATATTTTGAAGCGAATCGCGACTACATTGCGGAAGTGCTTTGTGTGAATAGAGAAAAGCCAATGACCATGTGTAACGGTCAATGCTTTTTGGACCGTAACCTTTCACTGGCCGACGATGAAACAGAAAAAACAGGAGCAACAATAAAGCTTTCGCTGGAAACGTCTCCTTTTGTCCCCGCTGACTTTCAGGTTGAATTGGAAATAGATTCACGCAATGTTGAGAAATCCCCTGTGCGTGATCCGTTGTATGACTCTAATTCTCAACGAAAGCTCTTTCATCCCCCCTGTTAAGCACTAGTCTCTTATTTTTCCGAAGACTTAACTCTTCAAAATTAAATTATTACAAATAATTAAAATGATTTGCTGTCGGCGTAAAGCCTGGCATGCAATTCTACTAATGCTATTACTATGAGAGCCTCATATTCAATTTTTGTTTTATTTCTTTTTTTGGCGCTTACAGCATGCGAGGACGATGACGACGTTTTTGGGGGAACCGGTCAGCTCACCCTGGAATTTGACAATCGCGTGGGCGAGGAAAATCTTGAACTGCACGCAGACTATGTCAGTACGAATGACGAGACTTTCCAATTGTCCAAACTAAATTACTATGTGAGTAACATAAGGCTAAAAACGACTGACGGAAAAGAATTTATTGTTCCTCAGGACTCGAGTTATTTTCTAATCATGGAGGATCACGAAGCGTCACAGCGTGTGACTCTAAAAAATATTCCTTCAGGCGACTACAATGAAATTTCATTTACCATTGGCGTT
>DASUTP010000406.1:0-3926 GCA_036374515.1 Chryseolinea sp.
CTCAACCTTCGACGCATAATATCCCATAACGATGGTAATGAGGCCTATGAGAATTATAAGCCACAACCGGTATTTGATCACAAAATCGGCAATCCTATTCCACATGTTGAAAATGCACGAGTTAAATAAGGTGCCAAAGCTAATGATTTTGCGCTTATTGGCTTTAAATAATATGGTGGGCGCGCAGCCTCAGTATTTGAAATAAACCTTAAATATGGTTCCTTTATCAAGCTCGCTTTCCACATCAATTTTTCCGCCGAGCGCGGTAATTTGCGTCTTGACTAAATAAAGACCAAGGCCTTTGCCTTCCATATGGGTGTGAAACCTCTTGTAAAGCGTGAACATGTTTTGCTTGTATTTGCCAAGGTTGATGCCGAGGCCGTTGTCGGAAATGACGAGACAAACAAAATCGGGCTCGACTTCAGTGGTCAGTGTAATTATCGGTATTCGCGTTGGGTCGCGGTATTTGATAGCGTTGCTTAGGAGATTATATAAAATACTTTCGACATAGGGTGCAACAGCGTAGACTTTGTCAGCGGAAGAAAAATCTTTGATAACCAGCGCTTTTGTTTCATCGATTTCTTTTTCCAGCATTTTTATAACACGCTTAAACGCTGCTGTGAGGTCTACGCTCACTAAATTGCTGGTGTGCTTCTGAATATTCAGGATCAGATTCAGATCCCGAATAACCTGGTCCAGGTCCTGCGTGGAGGTAACAATTTTTTGGAGCGCAACATCTTTGTCTTCGAGCGTTTTACTCAGTTCCACTACATTGGCCAGCCCAAGGATTCTGGCCAGGGGCGCTCTTAAGTTATGTGCGACGATGAATGCAAACTGTTCCAGCTGATTATTATGCACGACCAACTCACGGTTTGTATGTTGAAGTTCCTGGGTTCGCTTTTCTATTTCTTTCTCCAGCTGTTCATTCTTTTGCTGGATCTCCAGGTTTTGCGCCTCAATTATTTTTTGAGCTTCAAAGAGCTGTTTGTTCTGGAACGAAAGTGCGTCGTGCTGCGCAGCAAGCTCTTCGCTTTGCGAAATCATTTCTTCGTGTTGAGCGGCAATTTCCTGTGTTCGTTCTGCAATGCTGTGTTCGAGGTTGGTATTGAGCTCAGTAAGAATCTTATTTCTGTCGGCTTCAGTTTTCCGCAGAAGGTCGGTGAGCCTGAATGTTTTGCCGGTGTAATAAGCGGTGTACAACAGGGTGGGAAAACAAATGAGAAAAAGGACGATTTGCAGCGTTTGATTTCGGCTCATGGCCTTTTCATAATTTTCCTGTGCCTTCTCTGCCACCTTGCTTGTAAACGCAAGGATATGCTCCTCGGATTGGATATAGTGCCACCAGAGAGAAGACCCTTTATCAGTGCTGAATAATCGTAAAAATTCGTCCGTCCTGTTTTCGTCGAGCAGCGATTTCAAGTGAAAACAATAGTCGATGTATGCTTTTACCGAATCCTGCAACGCATAATAGCGCGTCATGTCATAATTTATTTTTTTAAGTGGAACTTCTACGTTTGTAAAGATGCTGTCGCTCCAGTTCTTGGCGTTGATCATAGGCTCTGCAAACCGGTCGTCTTTTGAAATTGCAAAGCCTCGCAGACCAATATCGAGTGAATGTATTACGACACGGCCGATCTGATCATGATACCTTTTAATAGCTTCGGTTTGAATCTGAAGATCTTTATTGCCTTTTATAATCGCATTGTTGTGTCGCGTGAATAAAATATCGGTCAACAGCAGCGAGCCAATTAGAATTACAACTAAGTAAATGATGTTTTTTTGAAACGTATTTACCATGACCACAATGCGGGAATCTATTTCAAAACGAAAGTAACAAGATAAATTTATTTTGCTAATTTCTTTTTAAAGACTCATTCCCTTGATCTTACGATACAGGGAAATGGCATGACGATCTGTCATTCCTGATATGAAATCCACGATATCGCGCAGCATTAGGTAGTAGTCACCAGGATTCGATTTGATTTTCGAGGTGATTTCCAGAGGCAAAAGCTTTTGAAGATTACCATACTTACGAGATACCTTGTGCTCCATCAAATGTACTCCTGCCTGGGTAAATTCATTCAACAATCCCGGTATCACCTCATGGCCTGCTGCTTCAATCTCCACTACGCTTCTTGCGCGATAAATTTTTTCGATGGAAATGGCAATTATTTGTTTCAGTGAATCTTGCGAAGGACATTGGTCACACAGCGCCTGATCAAACGTTCCATTTAAAATAGCATCCTCATTTTCAAGAAACAAAGTCGAACATTCATCCATGAGGTCGGCAATGGCGAGCGCGCGCAGGTATCCAATGCGTTCGGCCTGCCCTCCAATAGCCTCCAGTTTCCCAAGTTTTGATTTGCTTTTAGTGATAACGGATTCAAAAAGCATCTTGGCGTCATGGTAGCTTACGAGACCCAAACTACATCCGTCTTCGAGGTCTATGATGCTGTAACAAATATCGTCGGCAGCTTCCACCAAAAAGGCCAGAGGGTGTCGCCGCCAAACGCCGGGTGCAGCTGCCTGCAGGCCTAACGCTGAGGCTACCTCCGCAAAAAGGGCCATTTCAGTTTGGAAGAAGCCGTATTTTTTCTGGCTGCGCTTGGTCTTGTCCCTGGAGGGGAAATAAGCGGGACACGGATATTTGGTAAAAGCCCCCAGCGTGGCAAAAGTGAGTTTCAGGCCGAATTGATTCTTACTGAGGATTCTGAACCCCTGCGCATTCCCCTCAAACTTTATGAGGTCGGCCCACGATTCAGCTTTGACCTTATCCAGGAAAAATTGACCATTCGGGTGGTGAGCGAAGAAATCGGAGATAGCATCCTCGCCCGCATGTCCAAAAGGTGGGTTGCCGAGATCGTGTGTCAATGACGCCGCTGCCACGATGGCGCCGAAGTCGAACAAAGAGAATGTATTTTGAAGTTGAGGATATCGCTGCAAAATCACTTCGCCGACTCGCTTGCCCAACGAACGCCCCACGCTCGAAACCTCCAGGCTATGGGTCAGTCGCGTATGCACGAAGTCATGCTCCGGAAGAGGATGAACCTGAGTCTTGTCCTGGAGTCTCCTGAAAGGATGTGAAAAGATTATCCGATCATAATCTTGTTCAAACGCGCTGCGGTATTGGTCGGCCGGCAGCACTTTTTGTCCGGATCGTTGAGAAGAAAGAAGGGTATTCCAGTTCAAAGTTATCAAATTTATCAGCGTGTGGGTCCGGGCAGTTTGCTGGGATCCTGATTGAGAAGCCCGCCCATAATCGCGTAAAGGTCTGGCATTGATGCTTTAAATTCATGCGGACGTTCAAAAAAATTTTCCACCGCCACAGAAAAAAACTCGTGCTCGTTGGCGCAAGCATAGGGGCGGAAAAAAGTTTCACTCCAGTTAACTACGCGACAAAGATTTCGCGCCTGCTCATCAAACCGGTCGACAAGGGTTTCGTCAAAGAATTTATATTCTCTGGAGCGAATCAGGTTTTCCAATCGCAGCGCATGCGCCATTTCATGCAGCCCGAGATTGATTGCGTCGGTTGGATCAATAAACCCATCGATAAAACTTTGCCAGGAAATCACGATGATGCCAAAACGCGGATTGACTTCACCTTTATGATAGCGCTTCGTGAGCGAGGAATAATAATCGTTTGGATATACCAGTATCTTATTAAAATGATCGAGATAAATATCGTTCAATCCGAAGGTGAGTTGTACCGCCGTTGCAGCGATGAGCACCCTGGCTTCGATGGTGACTTGGTCTACATTCCTGGGAATGAAGCGCTTCCGGTAAATAAAAACGGAAACTTTTTCGACGAATTTATTTTTTTCAGCATCGTCAAGCTGACGGTAGTATGGAAAATACTTTTGCAGGATGTTTCTGTATGCCGGCGGAACGGGCCACACCTTTGTACGCAACGGGGCTGCTGCTCGCTC
>DASUTP010000407.1:0-2997 GCA_036374515.1 Chryseolinea sp.
CGCTTGGCAACTGTATAAAGCCAGGCTGCCGGATTTTCCGGGATACCTTTGAATTTCCAGGTAGCCATTGCCTGGACGAGGGTATCCTGGACTATGTCCTCAGCCATTTCCAAAGAGTTAAAGCCCAGCAACCGCGTTAAAACAGCGGCCATCTTTCCCGCTTCGTGACGAAAAAGATGGCCAACCAGGGTATTAACTTGTTGCTCGGGCATGCATAAGTTACGCAGTTTGGGGGTGTGAAGGTTACACCTGCCCTAGTCCAACGGATCGGAATTCACATGTTGTCAAACTTCATCACTTCGCGCACTTCAACGATGCCATTTAATTTATAGTCGGGGCATTCCTTGGCCAGCTCAACAGCTTCATCGAGATTTTTTGCCAGTACTACAAAATAGCCTCCAACCACTTCCTTGCTTTCGGCGAAAGGTCCGTCAGTAACAACTTTCTTAGGCCCGGCAACGGTCTTGCCGCCTGGAATGAGGGCCTCACCTCCCACATACCTGTTCTCTTTTTCAAGTTTTTGAACCCAGTCGAACCATTTTTGCATATGCGCCTGCTGATCGTCGGGTGAAAGGTGGCTTGCATCTCCGCCATAAAAAATAAACATGTACTTTTCCATTTGTCTTTTGAATTTTGGTTGAACATTAATTTAGCTCATGACGAATGCATCTGCATGACATGGACATGTTACGGAAAATATGTTTCCTAAATGAAGGGTCAGGGTCAGGCCCTTCCTACCCGGTATCCTTTAACCGCGAAAAATAGTATGTAGAGGTAGCAAGGCAGCATGATCCAGTAAGCAGTTTGCCGGTTAGTGCTGTCAGCGATCGCTCCATAAACGAGAGGAAGCAGCGCACCACCGCAGATACCCATGATCAGCAGCGCCGAAGCTTTTTTCGTAAACCGTCCAAGTCTGTCAATCGCCAGCGGCCAGATCGACGGCCACATCAGCGCATGAGCAAAACTCAACAGAATGACAAAGATGATCGAGGTCGTTCCCTCCGTGAGCAGCACTCCGATAGAAAAGATGAAACCGAGAATGGCGCTGGAGACAAGGGCATTTCGCTGCTTCAGGTATTTAGGAATGACAACAATGCCCAGCAGGTAGCCCACCGTTAACGCGATCAGGGAATAAATGCCAAAATTACTGGCGACATCCAGGTCAAAGCCTACGTATTGCCCGTACAGACCGATAGTGTCAATGGCGATGACCTCAACGCCGACATAAACAAAAATGCATATCACACCAAGCACCAGGTGCGGAAAATCAAAAACCGACGATTTGCCCTTCGCTTCGTCCCCTGCGCCGGGTAGGTCGTCCTCCTGAGTGACCTCGGGCAAATGCGCCTTGATGATCATCAACGCAAGGCCTGCCAGCACAACGGCCATGATGATATAGGGGACAATCACGCGGGCGGCCAATGCATCGAGCTCCATGGTCAGCGCTTCGCCGCTCAGCGTACTGATCCTTTCAGAAACCGCTTTCGTGTCGCTAAAGAGCAGCTGCACCAGGATGAGAATCCCTATCATGCCGGCAATTTTGTTGCATATGCCGACAATGCTTATCCTTTTAGCAGCGCTTTCGATCGGGCCGAGAATGGTGATATAGGGATTGGATGCAGTTTGCAAGAGGGTCATTCCCGTCGCTTGGACAAACAGACCAAAAAGAAATATGGGATAAGAACGCAGTAGCGCGCCCGGGATGAAAACCAATGAGCCCAAGGCCATAACGCCCAGGCCAATCGACATTCCTTTGGCGTACCCCGTGCTTTTTAGAATGGCAGAGGAAGGAATCGCCATGACGAAGTAGGATATATAAAACGCGAACGTGACAAAGTATGCTTGAAAATCCGTGAGCTCACACGCCTGGCGAAGAAAAGGGATCAGTACACTGTTCAGCCAAGTCACAAATCCGAAAATAAAAAATAAGGCACCGATGATGATCATCGGCATGGTGTACGACTTCTGTTGAGCACTCATAGTTAGTTTTTTTTGTTGGATGCGGATTTTAGACCAGCCTTCAGGGCTTTTCTCAATTAATTTCGGTTAGAACCTTTATTTTTATGCTTTTTAGAACAAACTAGATTCAATGTCATCAATTTCAGTCTGTTTTTAGCTATGGCTGTAAGATAATATTTGCAATGTTTGCGCAAACAGTAAGGAAAAACAGACTTGAAATAAAATAAATGGGAATGGACACTCCAAAGGACACACAAAAAAAACTTACACTTCTTGTTTTGGCGGCAGGCATCGGCAGCAGGTACGGCGGGATAAAACAGATCGATGGGTTTGGCCCGAACGGCGAAACGATCATGGATTATTCCTTATTTGATGCCATTAGGGCGGGATTCACAAAAATTGTCTTCATCGTGCGGGAGGAGATCCTGGAAACGGTAAAGGAGAAATTCCTTCCGAAATTGAAAGGCAAAGTGGAGGTCGAGTTTGTCATTCAATCTCTGGACAAACTGATTCCACCGGAGTATAAGAATCCTGAACGTGTGAAGCCCTGGGGAACAGGACATGCAATGTTGTGCGCACGCGAGGTTATCCATGAACCATTTGTCGTTATCAATGCGGACGATTTTTACGGGAAGGAATCGTTCACCGCAATCGCAGATTTCTTTAATAAGGATTCGCTGGGAGAACACGCCATGGTTGGCTACACGCTGAAGGATGTGCTCTCGGAGCATGGCAGCGTGTCGCGCGGTTGTGGTGAACGCGATGCAGCCGGCTTTTTAAAATCGGTGGTTGAACGCACAACTATTGTAAAGGAAAAAGGGAAAATTGTTTCGAAAGAAAAAGACGGAGACCGTGAACTTAGCCCCGATGTGCCAACTTCTATGAACTTTTGGGGTTTTCATCCCAGCATTTTTGAGTTTTCGAAGAAGGAGTTTGAAAAGTTCTTAAAGGAAAATCACACTAACATCAAGGCAGAATTCTACATCCCGCTAATCGTAAATGAGCTTGTGAAGCAGAATGCGGGCAAGGTGCAGATCA
>DASUTP010000408.1:0-10974 GCA_036374515.1 Chryseolinea sp.
CTAAAGAAGTCCTTTGAAGCGCGCCGGGTCTTGAAGAAATTTTTTAAATTAGGTAGCGGACATCAACGCTATCATGGAATATCCGAAGCCCAAGACTATTCCAAATAGAAGAATCCAGCCCAAGTCAAAGGTATCGACAACGCTGCTGATAATGGCGATAGCCCTGGCCGTCGCAACCATCGTCACGACGTATTACCGGAACCTGCGGGACAGACAGTCGGTAGGTTGGATCAATCACACCCACCAAGTGATAGAGGCAAGCCGCGAGTTACTCAGTAGCGTGGGCGCGGCGGAGGCAATTTGCCGCGACCTGATTTTAGCAACGGATACAACCGGATTAACAGCGGGCTTTAACTCGGCCTTTATACGGGTCGATACGCTTCCGGAGATCCTCCGGGAAATGACAATAGACAATCCCACACAACTATTCCTGCTCGATAAAAAGGTCATTCCACTAACAACCATTCAACTGCAGCGATGGATAGAAACCCTGAGGAATTCTTCCCAGGGAGATGAAGAGTATATTTCACTGCTTAGGGATCGAGATCGAAATATCCTATTGGATAGCATTCGTGAATTTACCTCGACCTTTATCAAGAATGAAGAATCATTGCTGGCCAGCCGGAATCGCAACTTGAAAAATGACTACCTTATCACCGACATTATCCGCTTTACATTCCTATCGGGAATTGCAACAATTTGCCTGGGCGCCTTTTTCACGCTGCGGAATCAGTTAAGAGAAAATAAGATGCTCGTGGCGGACCTTGAGGTTGCAAACGCAAATCTGGAATTGCGGGTTGAACAACGAACGGAGGAGCTGCAAGAGTCGCTTGACGAAATCGAGTTTTTATATGACAATGCACCCTGCGGACATCACACCATCGCCCCGAATGGATTAATTATAAAAATCAATAAAACCGAGCTGGATTGGCTGGGATATAGCGTAGAGGAAGTGGTTGGTAAAAAGTATGCTGCAGATTTCCTTACAGAATCTTCGCGCGCAGCGCGGGAGTCAGCGCTAGAGTCGCTCAAAAAAGTAGGCCACCTTGAAAATCTTGAGTTTGAATTTGTACGGAAGGACGGATCAACGTTTCCCGTGCTGATCAACACGATCGCATATTTTGATGCAGAAGGGAATTTTTTAATGAATCGCTCTACCGTGTACGACATCACGCTGCGCAAACAATTGGAACAAAAGCTTGAGCAAGCCAATGCTCACCTGCGTCATCTTAACGAAGAAAAAAATCGATTTCTGGGTATCGCAGCGCACGACATGAAAAATCCAATCAACGCAATTTTCGCTCTTGCACAGCTATTAAAAAGGTCGACGACTTTAGAAAAAGATGATTTTGAGTACGTGACCCTAATAGAACGGACAGCGACGAAGATGAAAACCCTCATCGAGAAACTCTTAGATCTTAATCGCATCGAGCAGTCCGGCACCCTTGTTCAAACACAGATTGTGACCTTGGACCCGTTCTTAAGAGGCGCCGTTAAAAACTTTTCGGAAATTTCGAATAAGAAAAATATCGCGGTCGTTTTAGAGAATAACGTTGGAGACCTTGAATTTTCAACGGATCAATCACTGCTGGAGCAGGTGATCGACAACCTCATTTCCAATGCGGTTAAATTCTCGCCGTCGCCCAGCACCGTCTGGGTCCGCGCAAAGAGAAATGAACACGAGCTGATGATCGAAGTGGAGGATGAAGGTCCTGGGATAAAGCCGGAAGAATTGCCGAAGCTTTTCGGAACGTTCCAACGCCTCAGCACTAAACCCACGGGCGGCGAAGAATCAACCGGCTTGGGTCTTTCGATCGTCAAGGCTATTGTCCAGGTTCTAAAGGGGGAAGTTAGTGTGGCCAGTGAATGGGGAAAAGGGACGATTTTTAGGGTCACATTCCACCTGCCCTAATATAAAAGACGGGTCGGCCCGCAAGAGGTTATTCGCTTTTGCAGAGACCAAGACCAGTTCTACCGTTGATAGCGCCGGAAGCCAATGCCTTACCGACATTTCCTGCTGCCAAAATTACATCTCTACCTTCGCCAGTCGCTGACAAATGAATTTTTATGCACGCTTCAAGCGCGTTCAACTCACTGTATGTAATCCTTGATTCGTCCGAAAGCATTGCAATTGTAGTTATGCTGGAACCTTTGCGCCCATCGATTGGAATCAGCAGCGATGCAATATCGGCCTGATCGGTAGCAACGTCTCCAAAATGCAGGTGAACGGGAAACTCTCCGGTATCAAATGTTTTGTCAAGCGTAATTAAAACGTCGGTACTACCATCGATCCTTTCTTTAAAAACAGCTGTGCCACCAGTATTAAATTCACTTGCTGATGCCAGCGGATAGCTCGTTTCATTACCGGTATAAACTACGTCCGCCATCTGAGGGCTATCGTCGCTACAGCTCAGCGCCAAGACCAACACGACAACGAGAGCCAAATAAAGGTTAGTGGTTTTCATGACATCAATTTAAGAAATCATAATTAATAATTCTTTGAAACAACGCGAAATTCGACTCGATATTGGACCAAAGGCTTTTTATTATACCTAGATCCCTCGATTGTATAGAGCACCCAGAGCGGCAAATGAACCGTACCAAAATTGTTGGATCAACGTCCTCAATCTCTCATTTTGACTGGGTGAAACCCTTCACAAAACTCAAGACCATATTACAAATAAGTTTTCCCACCAGGAGATTATCCCCGGTTGCAATGCCCTCGCAAATATGCAGGTATTTCACGTCGAAACGATCCGACATGTGAGCAACAAACTGCAATGCTTCTCTAGCTGAAACCCCGCACGGCGTAGCTGCGCTGGTTGGAACACCTTCAACGCTGTCCAAATCAAGTTCGATTCCTGTGGAGGTGCCTTCACCTAAAAATTGGGTCGCGTCTTCTAATGCCTGTGCCCAGCTCTTTCGCTGATAGACAAACACTTCCTCATAGGTTATAAACTTGATGTCGTTCATGCGTCTTATTTCCGTCAAAATGGAATCCGGTATGTAGTTTTCGTGAATGCCCAATGCAAAATATCGATGCAGAAATCCTTCCTGTTTGGCGTAACGAAATGCATTTCCGCTGTGGCGCCCCTCGGCAACGCGATAATCAAGATGCGCGTCCAGATTTACAGCATTGATGCCTTTTGTATCACCCCGCTCCATCAACGCGGACGCCGTGCCTTTTATAATCGGGTATGCATTGTTGTGACCTCCCCCCACGACGATCGGAATTTTTTGAGCAAGCACAATGGAGCGAACCAGTTCGGTCACCGCCTCATCGATGATGGTCACGGCCCTACGGTATGCGGCGATTTTTTCATGAGCCGTCAAGTCCCCCTCCTCTATTTCTTGCTTTAAATCATCAAATACAAGATGCCCGATGACGGCGATGTTTTCCGGCTTTGTAAAATGATTTGCCTGAATGTTCAAAAGCGATTGCAAAAATGAGTTCCATGCCGATCCGGTACCTCCGTTACCACTGTTCGCCAATACGCCAATGTCTTCGGCAACACCGAAGATGATAAACGGTGCGGCTATTGTTTCCAAAAAAGATTTCAGGGGCGTGTCCTCTGGAAGTATTACAATTTCACCAAACTTCGTTTCCCCTTCCCGACGCCGTATGAGGTGATCTATATCGGATTTTGCATAAGGTTGGAAATACTCAGACATAAACTGTTTTTAGGAAAATTTGACCGGCAATTGGCCTTCTGGCTGTTTATGATTTTTCATCACTCGAAAAATGCACCGTTTAGCATCGTGCGATCAATCCAATTTTCGCCGAAAGAATAAGGTAAATAGGCAATCGAAGGCACGGGGCGGGTAATGACCAGGTTGGCTTTTTTTCCCCTTTGAATACTTCCCACCTCTTTTTCCAACTCCATCGCATAGGCACCATTAACGGTCGCAGCATTTATGGCTTCCTCCGGTAGCATCTTCATTTGGATGCAAGCCATCGCCAACACCAAATTCATGTTTCCGCTTGGAGAAGAGCCGGGATTAAAATCGGACGCCAGCGCCAGCGCAGCACCCGACTCGATAAGCTTTCGCGCAGGCGGATAATGCATTCGAAGGAAGAAAGCTGCCGTTGGTAGCAACGTGCCAATAGTGCCGGAGTTACTCAAGGAGCCGATTGCCTCCTCGTCCATACTTTCCAGATGATCGACGGACAGGGCGCCGATCGATACGCCTGCCTGTACGCCACCGGAACAATGTAGCTGATTTGCGTGAAGCTTAGCCTTTAAGCCATATGCGTGGGCAGCCTCACAAATCTGAATGGTTTCATCCGGCGAAAAAAAGTCCTTTTCACAAAATACGTCAATATAGTCCGCCAATTGCTCACGGTAAATCTGCGGAAGCATTTCCTCTATAATAATCCTGATATACTCCTGATGATCATTTTTATATTGCGGAGGGAATGTATGCGCACCCAGGAAAGTGGATTTGATCAACAGGGGTGACTTTTCTTTTAACTTCTTGATCACGCGAAGCATCTTCAGTTCACCTTCTGTCGACAGGCCGTAACCGCTTTTGATCTCGACCGCACCAGTGCCCATTTTTCTGAGCTGCTCCAGTCGCATCCAGGCGTCATCGAACAGATCGAGTTCCGAAGCATCTTTCAACTTTGCGGCCGAATTCAGGATCCCCCCACCTTTCGCTGCAATGTCGGCGTAGCTCAAACCTTTTATTTTATCGACGAACTCCTCTTCTCGCGAGGCGGCGAACACGAGGTGCGTGTGACTGTCACACCATGCAGGTAACATCATCCTGCCTGTAAGGTCAATGCTTTTTTCTGCCGCGAGACTTTGCGGCATTGCACTCATCGTGCCATAGTCTACGATTCTGTCGTTTTCTACCAAAAGCCACCCATGATTTATAATGGGGAGGCGTGCAAGGTCGCCTCCTTTTAACAGCGTATTTTTTTCTCGTACGTTTACCAGGCTCCCAATGTTCTTGAATAAGGTTGCGCTCATTATTTCAACCTTTCTTTAATGTCGAGATGATGTGCACGCGATGTTTGCATTGCCACTTCATAGCCGGCATCCGCATGGCGGATCACGCCAATACCCGGATCGTTGCGCAGCACTCTTGCAAGCCTTGTTTCCGCGCTGGTAGTACCATCGGCTACGATCACCATACCTGCGTGAATGCTGTAACCCATACCAACACCTCCTCCGTGATGCAGGCTCACCCAGCTGGCCCCACCAGCCGTATTGGCCAACGCATTGAGTATAGGCCAGTCAGCAATAGCGTCGCTGCCATCTTTCATACTTTCCGTTTCCCTGTTCGGTGATGCGACTGAACCGGTGTCCAGGTGATCCCGGCCGATCACAATCGGTGCTTTTACCCTACCGCTCCTGACCAGGTCGTTAAATGCCAGTCCGGCACGTTCTCTTTCGCCTTGACCCAGCCAACAAATTCGTGCAGGCAGGCCCTGGAACCGTATCCGCTCCTTTGCCAACCGCAGCCAGCGCTGAAGACCTTTGTTTTCGGGAAAAAGGTCTGCAATCACACCGTCGGTTATCTCGATGTCTTGTGGATCGCCGCTTAACGCAGCCCACCTGAAAGGTCCTTTTCCTTCACAAAAAAGTGGACGGATGTAGGCTGGTACAAAACCGGGAAAGTCAAATGCGTTCTCCAATCCTTTTTCTTTCGCTCTTGCCCTGATGTTGTTGCCATAATCAAATGTCACTGCGCCACGCTGTTGCAGTGCCAGCATCAGCTCAACATGCCGCCGCATGCTTTCATAACTAAGCTTAATATAATCGGCGGGGTTTTCTTTTCGAAGAATATTGGCCTGCTCAACAGAAAGCGAGTGCGGCACGTATCCGATCAAGGGATCGTGTGCAGACGTTTGATCCGTGAGAACATCAGGAACCAATTTTTTTTCCAGCAATCTTTGCAGTAACGTGACTGCGTTGCACACAACTCCAATGCTCAACGCCTGACGATCTTTTTTAGCCTGCCACGCCAGGCTGATAGCCTCGTCTATGTTTTCGACCATCACATCAATATAATGGGTCTCCAACCTCTTTTCTATGCGCCACTTTTCTACTTCTGCTGCCAGGCAGACGCCTTCATTCATGGTTATAGCCAATGGTTGCGCCCCGCCCATTCCTCCGAGACCCGCCGTGACGGTTACCGTACCCTTCAACGAGCCATTGTAGTGCATGTCTGCCACCGCCTGAAATGTTTCGTATGTGCCTTGAACGATGCCTTGCGACCCTATGTATATCCAGCTCCCTGCTGTCATCTGGCCAAACATTATCAGTCCTTTTTTTTCGAGTTCGTCAAAATGTTCCCAGGTGGCCCACTCCGGCACCAGCTGCGCGTTTGAGATCAACACTCGTGGTGCATCGCTGTGGGTTTGAAGTATGCCTACCGGCTTGCCACTTTGCACCAATAGCGTTTCGTTATTTTCCAATTGTTTTAATCCTTTGATGATGAGGTCGAGCGCCTCAAAATTACGGGCAGCCTTTCCCCGGCCTCCATAAACTATCAATTCGTCGGGCTTTTCCGCTACCTGCGGGTCAAGATTATTTAGCAGCATCCGCAGCGCAGCTTCCTGCACCCACCCCTTACAACTTAGTGTGGCCCCAGTTGGTGTCTTATACTTGTCCACATCGTAACCTTGGCGCGTAGTTATTGACATAAGATTTTGCGAGTTTTAAATATTGTTCCGACTTGTCGATTACCAATTTAGAGAAGAGTTGTGAGAAGTACTATTTTCTTGCTCCAACACGACTTTACGTTTCCCATATATTGTTATAGCTGATCTGTAACTTCACACTCTTCTTGCGGTATTTAAAGGAGACAACAACATCTGCACCTATAATATACCGTCAATATTTTCTATTTTAACACTGCATATGATCAGGAGTTATATCATTGTAGCATTTCGCAATATTCTAAAGAGCAAGGTCTTTTCAGCGATCAATGTCCTCGGACTTAGTATTGGATTGGCCGCGTGTCTGCTCATCTTTCAATTTGCAAGCTTTGAATTGAGCTATGACACGTTCAATGAAAAACTTGACCGCACCTATCGCGTGACCAATGACCGGTTTCAACAGGGCCGTTTGATCCAACATGGCACGATCATGTATCCCACCATCGGACCAACGATGGCCAAGGACTTTCCGGAAGTAGAAGAGTACACGCGCCTGATGCCAGGAGGCACAATGAATGTAAAGGTGAACGACAAAAATTTCAGAGATGATCGTTGTCATTTTGCTGACGAGCATTTCTTTTCTGTGTTCAGTTTTAAAGTACTGGCAGGCAAACGATCAGATATTTTGAAAGAGCCCTACACAGCAGTCCTGACAGAAGCGACAGCCTTGAAATATTTTGGACGTTCAAATGCGAATTACAGGGATCTGATTGGGAAGACATTCTATTGGGGCCTCGATCCGCAGCCGTACACAGTGAAGGGGATCTGTGACAATGTACCTTCCAACTCTCACATTCAATTTGACGCGCTCGTTGCGTACTCGACGCTTTTCGCAGGGGAAGACAAAAATGCCGACAATAGCTGGACATGGTCAGACATGCGCCACTACCTCGTCCTAAAACCCGGCACAGATTACAAAGTATTGGAGAGCAAGTTTCCGGCTTTTAGCGAAAGGTACTTTAAGGGTGATAAGGTGACAGGAAGCGTTGAGAAATTCTACCTGCAGCCACTGCGGCACGCCCACCTGTATTCGGATTATGAATACGACATTGCCGTTACCGCCAGCGGCAAGGGTGTCTGGGCCATGCTTATTGTTGCGCTTTTTATCCTGACAATCGCCTGGATCAATTATATCAACCTTACAACTTCCCGCGCGCTGGACCGGGCTAAAGAAGTGGGCCTTCGTAAGGTGATGGGCGCGGTCAGGACGCAGCTCGTGAAACAATTTATTTTTGAGTCGATCATCATCACATCAATAGCATTTGTTGTTGCCCTTGGTCTGGTCATGGCGTTGCAATCGTCATTTAACCAGATTGTGGGCAACAACCTGTCATTAAAATCGCTTTTTACGTCCTTCCATCTAGGCCACCTTTCGATACTTGTTGTGGTCTTAATCGCCGGCAGCCTGTTGTCGGGATTTTACCCTGCCTTTGTGCTATCCGCTTATCAGCCGGTGACAGTTTTAAAGGGAAAGTTTACGCGCTCTGCAAGAGGGAATTTTTTACGAAAAGTCCTTGTCGTTTTTCAATTCATGTCATCGGCGGCATTGATCATAGGAACGTTCATTGTAGGCAGGCAGATCGAGTTCATGAACAGTGCAGATCTTGGCATCAATATTAAAAATATGATCGTAGTAAAATCCCCGGAGCTTATGCCGTGGGACTCTACTTTCTTAGATCGCGTGCAAAGCTACAAGCATGAGCTTACGCAGGTAAAAGGCGTCGTCAGGGCTTCAACAACGGGTCGGTTACCCGGCGAACGACTTGCACGGTCGTTTGGTGTCCGGCTGAGCGATCAGGGCTCCGACGCTCAATATACACTAACCAATTTAAATGTTGATCATGATTTTTTTGATACTTACAGCGTATCGCTCGTAGCGGGAAGAAAATTCTTACCCTCCGACCACAACGCAGATTTTGAGAAACTTAACAAAGTTGTTCTTAACACGAATGCTGTTCAGTTATTGGGAATGAAAACTCCAGAAGAGGCCGTTGGAAAAGAGATCGTTTGGGGCAATAACGGAACGCGAAAATGGACCATCATTGGCGTGGTGGCCAACTTTCATCAGGAAGGGCTGCAAAAGCCGCTGGAACCGATTTTCTTCCGGCCCATCTATAGCACCTACTCACCCACCTCGATTAAGGTCAATACGCATGGCCTCCCAAAGACAATTTCAGAAATAGAGCAGGTGTATAAAAAGTTTTTTCCGGGCAACTCCTTCGAATATTCTTTTCTGGAAGACAAATATCAAAGCCAATATAAGGACGATACGCGGTTCGGGAAGGTGATCTCAATTTTCACTGTGTTAGCTATTATAGTTTCATGTCTTGGATTAGTGGGCCTTTCATCCTATACGGCAGCCCAACGAACAAAGGAGATCGGGATTCGGAAAGTCCTTGGCGCCTCGCTTGCTAACATTGTTACCATACTCTCCATTGACTTCGTGAAGTTGGTTTTAATTGCATTGGTGCTTGCAATTCCCATAGCCTATTTCAGTATGCAAAACTGGTTGGAAGGGTATGCGTACAGAATTACCCCACATTGGACACAGTTTGCGTTTCCGCTTGTAATTGTATTAGTGATAGCTGCTGTTACTATTAGTTTTCAAATTCTAAAAACAGCCATGACAAACCCCGCACAGACTATTAAATATGAATGATTCGTACCACAAGTCAATGGTTAACCCTCAGCCTGCTCGCATAAATTTTTTCGGGCCTGTAAACAGAGTTTCGTTCCCCTATTTTTTTGATTGAAGTAAATCCGGCGGCAGAAAAGGTTTTGGCCAGGTTGGCAAAACTTATGGGATACGGCACCCAGCGATTGTGCCTGTCAGTATCGTACTCCACGATGATGAGATGACCCTTAGAGGTCAAATGCCTTTTGAGCTTTTCAATGAAGCCTGATTTATCTTTCACAAAATGCAATGAGTTTGCCATCAGAATACCGTCGAGAGCAGAAAATGGAAAGGCGTCCGTTATGAAGTCAAGCACTAAAAATTCAATTTCGACGTTCTCCCCTCCCGGAATTTCCTGCCCCAGGTTCTCCTTGTCAACTGCGTATATCTTGCTGCCACTTTGCAACAAGCCGGCTAACGCCGTAGTAAAAATGCCAGATCCGCATCCCAGGTCAGCCCACCGCGAATTATGGGTAGCCGCTGGTATCCCTGGGGCGATAAGTGCCTTTGCGTCGTCTGTTTTCATTACTACCTAAACTACTGATACTTTCACGATTACATCGGCTGAAGGTTTTCAATTCTATCGGTTAAGTTTGTTAAGCAATGACACGATGGTATAAAGGGCGCTTTACGTCGTGGTCAACGGATAACCAAACAAGCGCATGTAAATATTATCAATGGCACCTACCTTTATCTTTGTGAACGAATTCGATTTATTATGACATTAACATACAAGCAATCGCGGATGAGCCCCTTTTCGGCTTTTGTGGGCATTTTCTCACTAGTCACATCGCTGGCCTTGGGTCAATCCCTAAAACCGATCTTGATAAATGCCGACGTCACAGGAGAACATGTTTCAATTCTCACCGCCTCGCCACTGGATAGGATCTCCGTTCTAAATGCAAACGGCAAATCCGTGAAGGTGTCGGATGGAAAAGGGAACATCTATTATTCGGACAGCGCTGATCCGGTAGCTACTTTTACGGTTAGCGGCGCTATTGGAAAACACGTCGTCACCGTCGCCGATAAAAAAAATCGTACAGCCCTGCTCACATTCCACGTCGACGCAAAAACTTCGGTTTCCGACGGCGGCAGGTATGAGGATATGTTCAAACTGTTCCACACAAGCATGCAGACAGACACCGGTCACGTGACCTGGAATGGAAAACGATATAGATACTTTGTTCCATGGGGCTTAGACCACTGCCATACCATGAAGGGGCTAAAATATTTCTATAATTTCGGAGATGAGTTTGTCGACCTTATGCGGGAAGCACAGCGTGATGACGGCCTGATCTGGAGTTTTGTTGAGCACATGCCCAACATGGATTACTTTAGAACGCGAGATTCATGGTCGGGCTATACGCAAAAAATAGGTGATAAATATTTTGTCCGACAACCAACAGAAAATCACCCTGAATATATTTTTGTCAAGACAGTGTATCAATGGTGGAAGGCTTCGGGCGACGATGCGTGGATGAAGCAAAACTTACGAGCTGCTTCGCGGGCGCTGGACTATTGTATGCATGACGCGGCACGGTGGAGCAGTCGATTTCAGTTATTAAAGAGAGTCTACACGATCGATTCCTGGGATTTTCAGGTCGACGACAAATACACCCCCAATCTCGGTATG
>DASUTP010000409.1:0-17136 GCA_036374515.1 Chryseolinea sp.
GCGCCGTTTGCCGATGTTGCAGTAGTGTGGGCAAAAAACGAACAAGGCAGAATTCACGGGCTCGTCGTTGAAAAAGGAATGCCCGGTTTCACAGCACCTGAAACTCATAACAAGTGGTCGTTACGTGCAAGTGCTACGGGCGAGCTTGTATTCGATAATGTCAAAATCCCTAAAGAGAATTTGTTGCCCGGAAATAGTGGTCTAGGAGCTCCGTTGATGTGCCTGGATTCCGCACGCTATGGAATCGCCTGGGGCGCCATAGGCGCAGCAATGGACTGTTATGAATCGGCGCGCAAATATGCCCGGGAAAGAATTCAATTTGGAAAACCGATCGCGTCGTTTCAGCTCGTTCAAAAAAAGTTGGCGGAAATGCTGACAGAAATTACGAAGGCACAGCTCATTAACTGGCGATTGGGAACATTAATGAATGCGGGAAAAGCCACAACGGCCCAAATCTCGATGGCTAAACGAAACAATGTGCATGTAGCCCTCGAGATAGCGCGTGAAGCAAGACATATGCATGGTGCGATGGGCATCACAGGCGAGTATCCCATCATGCGTCACATGACAAACCTTGAATCGGTGATAACCTATGAAGGTACAAACGATATACATTTGCTCATCCTGGGAAATGAGATCACGGGAATACCGGCATTTTCATAAGCCAGGCTCAGTTGAGAAGGCAAGCTATCGGGAAGATCCCGTGTTCTTCCAGCAGATTGATTCAGCGATGGTTGCCCCCATCAAGCCGACTTAGCTTTGAGCTTTATGCTTACCGCTTTCTACCTATTCCACGTATCCCGAAAAGGTTATGCGTTGCACAGGATTTTGCGGATCATTGGAATAAATCGTTACAGATTTTTGCAAGGCCCCTTTGCGATCTTGGGGATTGAGTGAAATGGTTATGAGACTGCTCTCACCAGGCTTGATCGCCATCTTGTCTGAAGACGCAGTGACGCACGTGCAATTTCCCTGAAGGGATTTGATAGCCAGTTCTTTTTTTCCTGTATTGTAAAACTGTATCTCTCGAACACTGGCTGTATTAGGTTTTAGCCTTCCAAAGTCAAGGGTCGAATATTGAACCCGTAACTGGGGCGCCTTTGCCAATTCTTCTGCAGTCAGTTGGGGGAACTCGTCTTCCAACGTGGCGTATACTGAAAATGTCTTTGCAGGGATCATTTCGTCATCAGTAAAGATCTCAATGTTATCTGAGTTAAATCCGTACTTGCCTTTCATTTTTCCGTTGTAGCTCACCTTGATGTGTCCCTTTTGTCCTGGTGCCAGCGTCGTGGGCTGAACATCGATTTTTATATAAGCAGGTCCGACATATTTACCTGAAAAGGTAACAGGTTTTTGACCATCGTTCAAAACCTGAAAGTCGCGCACAGTATATTCATCTTTGGTAAAAACCTTACCCATATTGAACGAGCCTGATTTCAGTTTCCAGCTTCCGTTTGCAGCCTGGAATTCAGCAACGCCGGTTTCGCCGTCAACCGCCACCTGGCCTTTGATCTGAAGGATGATCGGATTTGCATCGAAATCTGTGGTAACGGTTAACGATTTGTTAAAGTAGCCCGGTCTGCCCACAGGGTTAAAGCTCGCCTGTATAAATCCGGATTTGCCAGGCTCGATGGCGTCCTTGCTCCAGTCCGGTGTGGTACACCCGCAAGAGGCTTGCACCTTGAGAATTTTTATGGGCCTTGTGCTATTGTTTGTAAATGTAAACTCATGGGTCGCCGGACCAGCCTGCTCTTTTATTATCCCAAAATCAAAGATCTCATCGCGAAACTGAAGGGGCTTTGCGACCTGCGCAAAAACGCAATTGCTGGCAACAAAACAAAAGAATAAGAATTTCAACCGCATCTTCTAACTTTTTAAATCGTACAAATTTAAAACTAATTCGGTTCTGCTTTATTTTATTTTCTTTGCACTATGGCAAGAATTCTTACAGGAATACAAAGCAGTGGCAGACCACATCTTGGAAATTTGCTCGGGGCGATTATCCCGGCGATTGAACTTTCGCAAAAGCCGGGAAATGAGTCCTTTTTTTTTATCGCAGACTTGCATTCGTTGATCAGTATCAAGGAAGCCGAGGCGCGGATCGCAAATGTAAGAGCGGTTGCAGCAGCATGGCTCGCATTCGGGTTCGACATTGAGAAAAATTTCTTATACAGGCAATCCCGGATTCCCGAGGTCTGTGAGCTTGCGTGGTACTTAAACTGCTTTACGCCTTTTCCCATGCTGGCGAATGCGCATTCATTCAAGGACAAGTCTTCGAAGCTGGCCGATGTGAATGCTGGTCTTTTTACATATCCTGTGTTGATGACCGCTGACATAATCTTGTACGACGCTGAATTCGTCCCGGTAGGTAAAGATCAACGTCAGCACCTGGAGATGGCCCGCGACATCGCTGCAGCGTTCAACGCCTCCTATGGTGAAACGTTTGTGCTGCCCGAAGCAAAAATCGAAGAACAGGTGATGACGATCCCGGGAACCGACGGCCAAAAAATGAGCAAGTCATACGGAAATATCATCGACATCTTTTTGCCGGACAAAGAATTGTTGAAGCAGTTGAAATCAATTAAAACGGACAGCACCCCTATGGAAGCTCCAAAAAATCCAGAGGGTGACAACGTATTTACCATTTACAGTTTGCTTGGCACCGATGAACAAAAAGAAGCTCTTAAGAAAAAGTACCTCGCGGGAAACTTCGGGTATGGACACGCAAAGCAAGAACTTTTCGAACTGATCATACACAGGTTCCGCAAAGAACGCGAAGCTTTTACATATTACATGAGTAATCCTGCGGAGCTTGACAAAAAATTAGAAATAGGTGAAGCGAAGGCCAGAGTTATTGCGCTGGAAGTGCTCGGTCGCGTCAGAAAAAAATTAGGATTTAAGTAGCAGGAATTACCTCAGGCTTTCTCCGAACTCCAGACCACCTGCTGCTTATCTTTATTAACGCTGAGAATAATTCGTGTGGGATTCGGCGCCAGGATCAGGCGGGTATCCTTACCGGGTAACTTATCCACTTCGACAGGTATACCCTGTCCCAGGTAGCCAATCGGCATCAACACATCGTTATCGGGACAATATTCGTCGTGTACTTGTTGTAAAGCGTTTTCGAGGTATTCACCGTACTCATCCTGAAAATCATCTTCGAGGTCATGCAGTTGTTCCTCCAGATTGTCGTATGTAGGATCGTTATAGTTCACTTTGCTCAGCTCGTCCCGTTTCGTTATAATTTCCAAAAGTGCTTTATTCAGGGCTTTAACATCCATATCGGTATTTTTCGTAAAGATTACAGAAATAGGTGAATTACAAAAGTCTTATAAGACTGCTAGCAAAATAATAATTCGTAAAAAATTATTGCACAAAAGTCAAATATGATTTTGCCTTCTTTATTTTTGGCAACTATTAAGTATTGCAATGGACAACCTTTTACAACTCGTTAAGTCAAAAGCAGAGGCCTGGATTAATAGCCCCGTTATCGATGATGCCACAAAAGCGGAAGTAAAATCGCTGCTATCCAAAAATGATCCAAAAGAACTAATTGACAATTTTTATAAAGACCTTGAGTTCGGGACCGGTGGGCTCAGGGGTGTTATGGGTGCCGGTTCCAATTGTATGAATCAATACATGGTTGGGGTTGCCACGCAGGGCCTCGCCAACTATTTAAACAAGACATTTCCCGGAAAAAAAATCAAGGCAGCCATCGCCTACGACAGCCGGAACAACAGCCCTTTCTTCGCCCAGGTAACAGCCAATATTTTTTCCGCAAACGGAATCGAAGTTCACATGTTCTCAGAGCTTCGGCCTACTCCCCTTTTATCGTTCGCCATCAGGTACCTGAAATGTGATTCGGGAATTGTCATTACCGCCTCCCACAACCCGAAGGAATACAATGGATACAAAGCTTACTGGAACGATGGTGCGCAGGTTGTACCACCCCACGACAAAAATATTATCGAAGAAGTAAAAAAGATCACTTCATTTGAACAGGTGAAATTCGAACCTGTGAAATCGCTCATCCACACCATCGGGCCGGAGGTAGAGAAAGCTTATTATGAGGAGGTAAAGAAATTAATTCCCAATAAAGAAGTCATTGCCAAACATCACGACATACCCTTGGTCTATACGAGCATTCATGGCGCCGGTATCACGATGGTTCCCGAATGTTTGAAACAAATTGGCTTCACAAACATTCAGGTGGTGGAAGAGCAGCGAAAGCCGGACGGAAATTTTCCAACAGTTCAATCCCCAAATCCGGAGGAGAAATCTGCAATGGAGCTGGTAATCGCGAAAGGAAAAAAAGTAGGTGCAACTATGGTGATGGCGACCGACCCGGATACCGACCGCGTAGGTATTGGCGTGCAAAAATCGGATGGAGATTTTATCCTGTTAAATGGAAACCAGGCCTTTTGCCTGATGATGTATTTCATCCTTAAAAATCTGAAAGACAAGCGAGATGCTTACATTGCCAAAACTATTGTAACCTCTGAGCTCGTCGACACCATGGCAAGTAAGCTGGGGGTTGAATGTTACAATACTTTGACCGGCTTTAAGTACATTGCTGAACTGATGGGCAAACTGGACGGCGTAAAACGGTTTGTTGCTGCAGGCGAAGAAAGCTACGGTTATATGGTTGGTGATTTCGTTCGCGACAAAGATGCTGTTTCAGCCTGTGCCTTTTTTGCCGCCATGGCTGCCAATGCCACGGACGAGGGCAAATCGATGTATGACTGGCTTATCGACATGTATGTAGAGTTTGGATATTTTAAAGAAACGCTTTTCAACATCACGAAAAAAGGACAACAGGGTGAGCAGGAAATCAAGTCTATGATGGAGAAGTTCCGGAACAATCCACCTGCTGAAATTATCGGAAGTAAGGTCACGCGTCTGTTAGACTACAAGACGCTTAAAGAGAAAAACTTAGTAACCGGAGAAACACGTTCGTTGGATTTTCCTGTTTCCGATGTTTTGCAGTTTTATCTGGAGGATGGAAGCAAAGTGTCGGTTCGTCCCTCCGGTACCGAACCGAAAATTAAGTTTTACATGGCAGTACAATCACCGTTGAAATCAAAAGATAATTTTGCTGCTGTTACCCAACAATTGGACAAAAAAATTAAAGGCCTTGAGGAATACCTACTCTCTGTGTAAATGCGACAAGACATGATGATCATCATCGAGACACTCCTGAAATTATTTGATCGCGATTTACAGCGGTTAGAAGACGAAATCAATTTATACCAATCCGAGGAAGCGCTGTGGCAAACGGGCGGGGAAATAAAAAATTCTCCGGGAAATTTATGCCTCCACCTCTGCGGCAACCTTCAACATTATATCGGTGCAAGGCTGGGCCATACTTCCTACATTCGGAACCGCGATAACGAATTTGCGGCAAAGGGAATTTCAAAAGCTGACTTAACAGCAGAAGTGCAGAAAACCAGGCAAACCGTTCGCGAAACTTTGGAGACTCTAAAGCCTTCCGTTCTGGAAAGTGAATATCCCGAAAAAATTTACGACTACCCGATGACAACGGCATACTTTCTCATTCATCTTACAGCCCATTTAAATTATCATCTGGGGCAAATTAATTATCACAGGAGGATCTTGCAGCTGCAAGTGCCCAGCGCCCAGTTGTAAAAGTTTTTTGTTCGATATGGGTTCTAGTTGCATGGCGCTTCACCCATACCACAGGCTTTAGTTTTCCTAGTATTTCTCCAATCCCATAATAGTGATTAAATTTGCGACTTGTCATGAAAAAAGTTGCCTTTTATACATTGGGGTGCAAGCTCAATTACTCTGAGACTTCAACGATTTCGCGCGTTTTCGAGGAAAAAGGGTATCGAAAAGTTGACTTTTCCGACACCCCCGATATCTTCATAATCAATACCTGCTCGGTCACTGAAAACGCAGACAAGAAATGCCATAAAATTGTCCGGGAAGCCCGCAGCATTTCCCCGGAAGGGTATGTTGCCATCATAGGCTGTTATGCGCAGTTGAAGCCAGCGGAAATTGCTTCAATCCCAGGAGTCGACGCGGTTCTTGGTGCGGCTGAAAAATTTCGACTCGTTGAATTGTTAGATGGATTTGTAAGACCTTCCGAAGCAAAAGTATTCTCCTCGGATATCGAAAAAGCTAATCGGTTTAACACCTCCTACTCGTTGCATGACCGCACGAGAACGTTTCTCAAGGTGCAGGATGGATGCGACTACTCGTGCTCCTTTTGCACCATACCGATGGCCCGGGGCGCCAGCCGAAGCGACGGCATCGCCAATATCGTAAAGACTGCAGCAGAGATCGGCGGGACAGAAGTAAGAGAAATCGTTTTAACGGGCGTGAATACCGGTGATTTTGGAATCCAGGACGGAAAGCGTGTGGAAAGGTTTATTGACTTGATCCATGCTCTTGACAACGTAGAGGGTATTGACCGATTTAGGATCTCTTCGATTGAACCCAACCTTCTAAGCAATGAAATTATACGGTTCGTGGCTGCGTCGAATAAATTTGTGCCGCATTTTCATATTCCGCTGCAGTCTGGGGCTAATAAGATCCTCAAATTGATGAAACGTCGATACCTGCGTGAATTATATCAGGATCGGGTGAATGAAATAAAAGCGTGCATGCCGCATGCCTGCATTGGTGTTGACGTAATTGTTGGCTTCCCCGGTGAGACGCATAAGGATTTTTTGGAGACTTACCAGTTCCTAAATGAGTTGGATATCTCCTATCTGCACGTGTTCACCTATTCGGAAAGGGATAAAACGTTGGCAGCGGATATGCCGGACGCTGTACCGAAACAGCAGCGAAACGAACGATCAAAGATGCTGCACATCCTTTCCGACAAAAAGCGAAGAAAATTTTATGAAGAAAACCTCGGCCGGGAAGCCGTGGTCCTTTTTGAAAATGATGTCGAAGATGGCATGATGCACGGTTTCACGGAAAACTACATTCGTGTCGTGGCAAAGTATGACCCGATTTTGGTAAACGAGCTAAAAAGGGTCCGCCTTCATAGCATTCAGAAAAGCGGGTTCGTAGCTGTGGAAGAAATTTCGACTGACGTTTTTGTCCATTAGTCTATAAATTCAACACAATAGTTTGTATGATGCTAAATCATTACATATAAGCTGTATCCCTTCCCGGCGTGCGTTCACGTTAAATGCCTGGTCGATTTCCGTTGTATCGCATTGAATATTACCTCGTTACAGGATCAGCGGCACCTTTCTTCGCAAGCTTTATCTCCGACGCTTTGTCAATGGCCAACGAACTGTCGCACAAATCGCGGCCGAACAAAGGCATCCTTACATGATTGCCATAAAGCCGGAGTAAGCAGCCCATAACAAGCCTTTAACGACTATCTTTGACTCACTAATTTAATCCCAGAAAAGATGATAACTGTTTTTTGTGTAGGTGTAATACTGGCAATTTTCAATCGTATTCAGAAGCGCAATGTTCGGCCCGTTCTCGTAAGGGTGAGAGCAACCGATACCACGAAAAGATAGTTAAGGATCAGCTTAGCTACGATTACGCAGGAGTTATTTTTTTATTACTCCATCCCTTAGTTCAATTTTTCGATCTGCCAGCTCAGAAAGATGTTCGTTGTGCGTAACGACAACAAAAGTTTGACCGGTATCTTTTCTGAGTTTCAGAAACAAAGCGTGCAGATCTTCCGCATTCTTAGAGTCAAGATTGCCACTGGGCTCATCTGCAAGGATCAGGTCAGGCGCATTTATCATGGCACGTGCTACGGCCGTACGCTGTTGTTCACCGCCCGAAAGCTCGGATGGCTTATGATCGATGCGATCGGCCAGGCCAAGCATTGTCAATAGCTCCTCCGCTCGCTTTCTTACCTGCCGTTCATCTCTATTGCCGATTAAGCCCGGGATCATAACATTTTCCAAGGCCGAAAACTCCGGCAAGAGGTTATGAAACTGAAAGACAAATCCCAGCGATTTATTTCGAAATGTTGCCAATCCTTTTGACGATTGGCTGAACACGTCTTTATCGTGAATGAAAACTTTTCCGTTGTCAGGATGATCCAATGTTCCCAAAATGTGCAGCAACGTACTCTTGCCAGCCCCTGACGCACCCACTATCGCTACGATTTCACCTTTGCTGATTTCCAGATCAATTCCCTTAAGCACAGGCAGGTTACCGTATGATTTCTCAATCTTGGTTGCGCGTAACATTGTTTGAGTTTGTGTGTTTCTTGAAATAAAGCCGTAAATAAACTAGTTTCGCCCCAAACAAAAAATTTCATGAATATCCACGAATATCAAGGCAAAGAGATTCTGAAGAAGTTTGGGGTGACCATCCAGCGGGGCATTGTAGCCGACACCCCTGACAATGCAATCCAGGCTGCGAAAGAGCTTCAGGCCGAAACAGGTACTAAATGGTTTGTTATCAAGTCTCAGATTCATGCCGGCGGACGTGGAAAAGGAAAGATCAGAGAGACCGGTTCAAACGGCGTCGTTCTGGCCAAGAGCATTACAGAGGTTCCAGAAAAAGTAAAAGCTATTCTCGGCGGCACGCTCGTGACACATCAGACTGGCGCGGATGGAAAAAAAGTAAACAAAGTATTGATTGCTGAAGATGTTTACTATCCCGGAGAAGGGCAACCGAAGGAATACTACCTGAGTATTTTGTTGGACCGGTCCAAAGCCTGCCCGGTGATCATGGCGTCTACGGAAGGCGGCATGAATATCGAAGAAGTGGCAGAAGAACATCCTGAAAAAATTATTAAAGAATGGATTGATCCCGTTGTGGGACTACAGCCTTTTCAGGCCCGAAAAATTGCTTTTGCTTTAGGATGGGAAGGAAACGCTTTCAAGGAAGGTGTTAAGTTTATCAACGCTTTATATACTGCATACCTTGGCCTGGATGCTTCGATGTTTGAAATAAATCCTTTGTTAAAAACTTCTGATAATAAAATCCTCGCCGTCGATGCCAAGGTCAATCTCGACGATAATGCACTTTACCGCCACAAGGATTTGGCTGAGCTCAGAGATATCACTGAAGAGGATCCGTTGGAAGTTGAAGCAGGAAAAGCAGGACTGAATTACGTGAAGCTGGATGGCAACGTGGGATGTATGGTAAATGGGGCCGGTCTTGCTATGGCCACCATGGACATTATTAAACTTTCCGGTGGGGAACCTGCTAACTTTCTCGATGTTGGAGGAGGGGCCAATGCAGAAACGGTAGAAGCAGGCTTTAGGATCATTTTGAAAGATCCCAATGTGAAAGCCATACTGATTAACATCTTTGGGGGAATCGTGCGTTGTGACCGTGTAGCCAACGGCGTTGTGGAGGCCTACAAAAAAATCGGAGATATAAAAGTGCCGATCATCGTGCGTTTGCAAGGCACAAACGCTGAAGAGGGTGCAAAAATTATTGAGCAGTCAGGATTAAAGGTATTCTCTGCAATTCTATTGAAGGATGCCGCGCAACGTGTAAAAGAAGTTTTGAAATAATCCACTTTTCAATATTTTAAATTAACTATATTACAAAAACTATTTGTCTACTATAGGATGAGGAAGCTTGCAATATTCGTTCTGATCGGATTCACAACGATCCCATTTGTAGGTCATTCACAAAGCTTTTTTGCCCTTCGCAGAGATCGCAATTTTCTTGTTAGCATAGGAACGGGAACGGCAACCTATAAGGGAGAGATGGTAAATCCAGGCGACTTTGGCAGGCTTCGGCCCAATGTAGCCCTTGGCGCAGAATACTATATGAATAGCCGGCTAAGCGTCCGGGCCGAGCTGACCTACTTTCAATTAAGGGGCAGCGATAAAGACGCCGACGACGATCGCTGGGAAAGAAATCTTTCATTTAAATCCGGAAATGTTGAATTGAGTGTTTTGGGCGCGATAAACCTCAGTCCGATGGGCATCCGGTTCTATCAGCGGTCGGCCCTGAACCTTCACGCTTTTGCGGGCATTGGTGTGTTATATTTTAATCCCAAGGCAGAACTGGACGGAAAAACTTATGCATTACAGCCCCTTCAGACGGAAGGAAAAAAATACAGTCGCATTCAGCCGGTAATCCCCGTGGGTGTTGGAGCAAGGATTCGATTGGATCCATTCTTTAATATACTCGTTGAGGGCGGATATCGATTTACGTTTACCGATTATCTGGATGACGTAAGCATACGGCGGTATCCGGACGGGGCCACTTTGAAAAGCGATCTTGCCAGACGGTTGTCTGACAGGAGGCCTGAGATCGGAACGCAGCCTGACAATCCTACACAAGTCGGCGTTCGTGGAAATCCAAAAGAAAATGACGGGTATCTAATCTTAAATGTTACCCTTCAGTATTATTTGCCCAAACTCATCTTTGCTAACTACAACAAATTGTATAACATCAAACGCAAAGGGTATTACAGGAAGCCCAGAAAGAGCTGATCATTGAAGCGCAACAAGCCCTGACTGTCAATTGGAAATCAGCAGATACTACTCGATTAAAATACTTTGAAACTTTTTGGTCTCTCCAAGGGTGGTCGCCATTCCCCTTGACACAGATAGTAAGGGTTGGGAGTCGATGTGTACTGGCAGCCTTAATTTGGCTTCAAACCTCTCGCGCAGACCCCTGAGCATTGAGCTGCCGCCGGTGATGTGAAGCCCATTTTCATAAATATCGCCCGCAAGCTCCGGCGGACAAGTTTCCAACGTCTGCACTACACTATGCTCGATTGCTGTAATGGATTTTTCCAAAACAAACGCAACCTCGCTGTGGTTGATCTTCCGTACCACCGGAATACCTTCCACCATGTCCTTACCCTTTACGATTAGTGGCTCGGGTTTCTCCGGCAACTTGTCCAAGACCGCTCCGACTTTGATTTTGATTTGTTCAGCTGTCTTCAAACCAATTGCCATGTTGTAACTGCGGCGAAAATGATCTTGAATTTCTTCGTCAAACGTATCGCCGGCTACTTTAAGCGATTGAAACGCCGCAATCCCGGAAAGGGAAATAACAACGATCTCCGTTATACCACCGCCGATATCAATGATCATTTTTCCGTCGGGTTCACGGATGTTCAAACCGATTCCCAACGCAGCGGCAACGGGCTCATAGATCATGAACGTTCGCCTCGCACTGAATTGATCGATTACGTCGCGCAGGGCGCGTCGCTCCACTTCCGTAGTATTATAGGGAATGCCTGAAATGATACAATCATAACCACCCATAAAAGACTTAGATCCACACGCCTGGCCCACCATTTCATGAATCATTACCCTGGCGGAATCATAATCTGCGATCACGCCACCCTTCAGCGGCTTGACAGGTTTTAATTCCTGGTGATTTTTTTCGAACATATTGTAAGCCTTGTCGCCGATAGCTTTTACTTTTTGGCTACCGAGGTCAAACACAATGTATGATGCCTGCGAAAAAAGTACACTTTCACGGCTGCTTAAAACGGTATTATTGTTGCCTAAATCAAGTGCTACGCTTTTGTTTTTGAAAAAATTGAAATTCATGCTTAGTGTGTTGAGTGTTTAACCTGAATTCTGCAGGCCGGTTCTAGGTGTTGAAGTTTAGATCATTAAAAACTCCTCCACCTATACCCATTCATTTCTTAATTATAGTCAGGGTTTTATCTGGCCCCACGGATCATCGCTGTTTGTGATTTATGTAAAAGTCGTAACTTCCCAAACTATAAGCAATCCATTAATACACTATTATCTTATGTCTGACAATTCCCAAAAATCGCGAAGAAATTTTATTAAAAAGGCTCTAGGTAGCGCTATTATTACCGGTGTACCTTCTGGTTTAATTGCACATCCCCAGCACTACATCGAAACGCTCGTGCCTGGTAAAAATTTTATGGCGAACGACCAAGTGAATATTGCAGTGGTCGGAATGGGTATAATGGGGTTCAGTAACGCGAGAACGTCAGTGCAGGTACCCGGAGTAAAACTAGTCGGCGCCTGCGACCTTTATAGCGGCCGGCTGGAGAGGACTAAAGAAATTTTCGGAAAGGATATTTTTGTCACGAAAGACTATCGAGAACTCCTTGAGCGTAAAGACATTGATGCGGTGATCGTCGCGACATCGGATCATTGGCATGATCGCATTTCCATCGATGCGATGAACAAGGGAAAGCACGTGTATTGTGAGAAGCCCATGGTTCATAAACTGGAGGAAGGCGCCGCCGTTATCGAAGCGCAAAAGAAGACAGGGAAGGTAATGCAGATTGGAAGCCAGCGCGTAAGCTCTATCGTGACAGAAAAGGCACGGGAAATTTATGAGAGCGGTGTAATCGGCGAATTGGTACTGGTAGAAACTTGGAACGACCGGCAAGGACCCAACGGCGCATGGCAATACTCCATTCCTACCGACGCCAATGCAGGAACGGTTGACTGGGATAAATTTTTAGGCGACGCTCCAAAAGTTGCTTATGATCCCGTGCGATTTTTCCGGTGGAGGAACTATCAGGATTATGGAACCGGTATTGCAGGTGACCTGTTCGTACATCTTTTTTCCGGGCTTCATACAGTGTTAAGCTCAAAAGGCCCTAACAGAATTTACGCGACCGGAGGACTAAGGTACTGGAAAGACGGCCGCGACGTTCCCGATATTATTACGGGCTTATACGATTATCCTGCCTCTGATAAACATCCAGCCTTCACGTTGCAAATGCGTGTTAATTTTGTCGATGGTGGCGGAGGAGGCGAAAGACTGCGCCTGGTCGGCAGCGATGGGGTGATCACTATCAGCTGGACAGACGTAAAAGTCACCGTCAATAAAACGTCAAAAGTCCCCGGGTACGGGGGCTGGGATTCCTTCGATACCTTTACTGCTGCTCAACAAAAGGAATACGAAAAATGGTATAAGGCCCACTACCCCGCTGAAACGCAGAAAGGTCCAACACCTGGGCCCGAATTCCGCGCACCCGAGAATTATAGCACTGACCTGGACCATCACACAAATTTTTACAAAGGCATTCGCGACAAGGCGCCGATCAAAGAAGATGCTCTGTTCGGAATGCGAGCTGCAGGCCCAGCGTTAGCCAGCAACAAAAGCCTTTTTGAAAAGAAGATTGTGGGTTGGAACCCGGAAACCGCGACGGTGGTGTAGCCTTTCGGAGTCAAGCCCTGCGCGTTTGCTATATGACATAATCCATCCAAAAAATCAAAAAATGAGCGCCATTGCCCCGGGCGCTGGTATATTCTGACATGCTAAACATGGCCGAAGCACCAGATGCGGTTTAATGTTTGCACTTTAATGGTTAATGTTACGGTAGACTGTGAGATCTCTCATTACCATGCCAGGAATCCTTAACACTATCAGAGCCGGACTAAGCCTGGAAAAACAACGTGACTATCGTAACATTGTTGTTGTCCAGGTTATCATAATCGTTTTTGGATTAACGCTCACGGAATTTCTGGAAGGTGGTTCCCGAACGGACATCGCCAAAACCATCGTGACGATATTCTCGGTATTTGGTGTGACCTATGCTTTCCTGCTGTGGGATCTTCTTAAAAACTTCACCAAAAGCAAATTACTGATACAACTTTATTTTGTAGTTCTTATAGGCATAACGTTAATGGGTGCCTTGCTTGAGTTTCCGTATTACACCGTGCTCGAAGTCCAGAACCGTCAGCTGTATTTGTTAGCCATTCACGGCTTGTTATTTCCCATCGAAGTAACAGTGATCGCGTTCGCTATCCGCGACATATTCTCAGGGGAATTTTTAACACCGGATAAATTATGGGGCTCCGCCTGTATTTTTCTGATGACTGGAATTTCATTTGGAAGCCTGTACGACCTGATCTGCATTGTTCGCCCTGGAAGTCTGGGAAAGGAGATTGAATCCGGCTTGCCGAACTATGCCGAATGTGTTACCTATAGTTTGAGTATCTTGGGAGGAACAGACGCCGGCTACCCGAACGTGAGCAGGCTCATCCGCAACATCAGTGTTGTTGAGGCGGTTTGGGCTAATTTATTTGTAGTTTTAATTATAGGTAAATTGATGGGGTTACCGCGCCCTCATAAATCCGAATAACTGGCACCGGTAGAACGGACATAGACTTGTTTTCATGTTTGGTCTTATCGAACGAATTTAATCACAACACAACTCCAATAACCACAACACTTATGAACAACAGAAGAATTCTTCCATTTATTATTGTGGGCGTGATAGCGCTCTTCATCGTCATGGGAATTTCATCCAGTATTTTTTACACGCTAGATGCCACCGAACGCGCGGTGATATTTTATAAATTCGGCAGCGGTCTCGACAAAGAAAATATCTTTCAGCCAGGCTTTCACCTTAAGGCCCCTTGGAACGACCTGATCGTTTTTGAAGTTTCCGAAATAACTTCCGAAGAGAACATGGACATCAATGACAAAAATGGTTTACCCATTCATGTTGATGTCACCGTCAGATATTCCCCTTACAATGATAAGATTGGCCACCTTTATGAAAAGTTTCGAACCGATTATGCGAACCGTTTGGTAATACCTGAAGTCAGATCCATGACACGCCAGGTGCTGGCACGCTATACAGCAGAGGAAATTTACTCCACCAAGCGCGCAGAAGTAGAAACAACCGTGAAGACAGAAACTGAAAAAGTCCTGAACGAAAATTACGTTGATGCAAAAGCTGTTCTGATTCGCTCTATAAAACTCCCCGACCAGATCCGTATGGCAATTGAAAGCAAACTGCAGCAAGAGCAAGAAGCTCTCGCCTATCAATACCGTTTGGATAAAGAGAAAAGCGAAGCGGAAAGGAAGAGGATTGCCGCCGAAGGAGAATCCCGGGCAAATAACATTATTAACAATAGTCTCACAAATAACTTGTTGAAAATGAGAGGTATTGAAGCTACCCTGGAACTGTCAAAATCCCCCAACTCCAAGGTTATTGTTATCGGATCCGGAGCGGATGGTATGCCGCTGATCCTGGGCAACAATTAAAAGTGGTTTTTTTAGTGTAATTTTTCGCTCTCAAAGATCTAGCCTGTATATTTAAACCCCCTGAAAAACGCTGAAACATGTCTAAAACTGCTAAAACTGCTGAACTGATTATTGATGGTAAATCCTACACGTTACCCCTTATTCAAGGATCGGAAAACGAAGTGGCCATCGATATCAGCGAGCTGATGGAAAAAACCGGGGCCATTACGCTCGACCTTGGTTATAAAAATACGGGAGCGACAAAGAGTGCTATTACGTTCTTGGATGGTGATAAGGGAATTTTGCGCTACCGCGGATATTCTATCGAAGAGCTTGCTGAAAAGTCAACCTTTCTGGAGGTTGCGCACCTGTTGATCTTCGGCGAATTGCCTAATAAGAAGCAGCTGGACCAGTTCAGTCATGATATAAAGACGCACACACTTGTCCATGAGGATATCAAAAAAATTCTGGATGGTTTTCCCTCCACAGCCCACCCGATGGGTGTTTTAGCATCCCTGTTTTGCTCTCAAACAGCTTTTTATCCCGAGTCTCTTGATCCCAATCGTCCGAGCGACGGAATATATTTGAGCATCGTACGGTCGATGGCAAAAATGCCAACCTTCGCGGCATGGGCTTATAAGAATGCCATGGGTCATCCGGTTAATTATCCCGACAACCGGTTGGACTATTGTGCGCGGTTCATGAAAATGGTGTTTGCCTTGCCGGCTGAAGACTATGAAGTTGACCCCGTGATAGTAGACGCACTGGACAAACTTTTGATTTTGCATGCCGACCACGAGCAAAACTGTTCAACGTCAACCGTAAGAATAGTAGGTTCCTCTAAAGCGAGTATTTATTCGTCCATATCGGCCGGCATCAATGCCCTTTGGGGTCCGCTTCACGGCGGGGCCAACCAGGAAGTGATCGTTATGCTCGAGAATATCAAGAAAGACGGTGGCGACACGGAAAAATGGATCAATAAGGCAAAAGATAAAAACAGCGGCTTCCGCCTCATGGGATTCGGACACCGGGTTTATAAGAATTTTGATCCGCGGGCGAAAATAATCAAAAAAGCCGCGGACGATGTGCTTAAAAAACTCGGTGTAAATGATCCCGTACTGGAGATCGCCCAAAAGCTCGAAGAGGCTGCGCTGAAAGACCCTTATTTTGTGGAAAGGAAACTTTATCCCAACGTCGATTTTTATTCCGGAATTATTTATAGAGCACTAGGCATACCGGTAGAAATGTTCACCGTTATGTTTGCCATGGGCCGTTTGCCGGGATGGATTGCACAATGGAAAGAAATGCGTGAAAACAAAGAGCCTATCGGCAGGCCGCGTCAGATCTATACGGGTGCAACTGTCAGGCCATACGTTGAAATGTCTAAACGAGTTTGAGGTTCAAAGTTCGAGGTTTGAGGTTGTGCGATTACACCTCTTATCCGAACACCAACTTCAAACTTGAAACTTCAAACCTCGAACCGAAGATGAACGAAGCATTTGAAAACGCCGTCGCCAGATCCCAGGAATTTACAAAGCGTCCTTCAAATGAAGAACTCCTGCAGCTTTACGCACTTTACAAGCAGGCAACAGAGGGCGATGTCAGCGGTGACCGGCCCGGGGGGTTTGATTTCAAGGCTATTGCAAAGTTCGATGCCTGGGAGGAATTGAAAGGCAAATCCAAAGAGCAAGCGATGAACGAGTACGTTGCGCTTGTGGACAGCTTACAGCAGCATTACCGGTAAATCTGTGAACCTTTTTTATCAACCTCAGCTTCCTCAGGGCGTACTGCACCTTGATGAGGATGAGTCCCGCCATGTCGTAAAAGTACTCCGAAAAAAACAGGGTGACCACATTAACCTCACCGATGGTCAGGGGAATTTTTATAGTGTAACGATTGCTAGACCCGATTCCCGGCAATGCACGTTCACCATCGACAAAAAGACAGAGGAGCGCCCGAAAAATTTTACGATCCATATTGCAATCGCCGCAACTAAAAATTCAGATCGCCTGGAATGGTTCGTAGAGAAATCTGTTGAGTTGGGGATCAACGAAATCACACTCTTGAAATGTGACCATAGCGAACGCCAGCACTTCAAGATGGACCGCCTCCGGAAGACTGCCATCAGCGCCATGAAACAATCTCTTAAGGCAAGCCTGCCCATCATCTATCCGGTGACAGATTTTGAAATTTTAGTCCGTTCCACTCAAGCCCTGGGTAAATACATTGCACACGTCG
>DASUTP010000410.1:0-11119 GCA_036374515.1 Chryseolinea sp.
GATGATGGTATCCAGCGCAACCGTTGTTTTACCAGTCTGGCGGTCGCCGATAATCAGCTCCCGCTGTCCGCGGCCGATGGGAATCATTGCATCGATGGCTTTGATCCCGGTTTGCAACGGTTCGTTTACCGGCTGCCTGTATATAACGCCCGGTGCCTTACGCTCAAGCGGCATTTCGTATAACTCACCCTGTATCGGGCCTTTTCCATCGATAGGTTCGCCAAGCGTGTTGATAACGCGGCCGATCATTCCATTTCCTACTTTAATCGACGCAATGCTGCCCGTTCTCCGCACGGTATCCCCCTCGTGGATGCCTTTTGATTCACCCATTAACACGGCGCCGACATTATCCTCTTCGAGGTTAAGCACCATTCCTTTGAGCCCGTTCTCAAATTCCAGATATTCACCTGCCTGGGCTTTGGTCAATCCATAAATACGGGCAACACCATCCCCAACGGTTAACACCGTTCCAACTTCTTCTAAATCAGCTTTGGTCTTTGCGCCAGCTAGTTGCTCAATCAAAATAGCTGATACTTCTTCTGGTCTTATGTCTGCCATACTTATGAATATTATTACTTATTAACTTGTGGACTATTATTAAAATTTAACTGGAGCAATTTCAATTTATGCTTTATCGACGAATCGATCTGCTGACTTCCGGCATTCAGGACGAATCCACCGATAATTGCAGGGTCGACTTCTTCGCTCAATTCAACGTTGGGTCTACCTGTGACCTTCCTGGCAACTGCGAGGATCTCTTCCCGCAGTTCGTTATCTAAAGCGACAGCGGTTACAACAGAAGCTTTGCCTATGCCTTTATACTCATTGTAGGCGATATGAAATGCCTTTGCAATAGCGGGCAGCAGCTCTTCACGATTTTTTTCGGTAATGATCCGGAAGAATGACATCGTGAGACTATTGAACCGGCTTTGAAACAAGGCATCCAAAATACTTTTCTTTTTGAGATGCCTGACGATCGGGCTTCTCATAACGTTCAGCAGCGAACGATTTTCCGACAGCACTCGCTCAAATGAATTCATGTCGGCATGCACTTCCTCCAAGACACCCTTTTCTACTGCGAGATTAAGCAGCGATCTAACGTAACGGGAAACGGCCCTGCTGTCTGTCATCGCCTAATTCAATTTTAAATCTTTGATATATTCCTGCGTAAGATTCTTTTGCGCTTTGTCGTCCATGAGATTCTTCTGTAAAATTTTTCCAGCGATCTCCAGCGAAAGATTTGCCACCAGCGCTTTTACTTCTTTCAAAGCATTTGCTTTTTCTGAATTTATGGCGGCGCGCGCGTCTTCAATGATCCGGTCCGCAGCTTTTTTGGCATCCACCTGCGCTTCGTCCTTCATGCGGATTGATGCATCGCGGGCGTCGCGTAAGATCTTCTCGCGTTCCTCGCGCGCAAGTTTTAATAAATTTTCGTTGTCGGCCTTCAGCCTTGACATTTCAAGGCGTGCTTTTTCGGCAGTATCAAGCGCCTCCTGTATTGACCTTTCACGATCCTTTAATGAGTTTATGATCGGCTTCCATGCCAGCTTTGCCAACAGAAAAAACAGCAGCAGGAATACAATAAGCTGCCAAATGATCAGACCGGTGCCCGGTGTAAGAAGTTCCATATCAAATGAATATCTGGTGTAGTTTCAAATAATAAAGAAACCTGCCCGGCCCATTGCCTAGGGCAAGTTCCTTTGATTTTTTACACTGTGCGCTGAGAAATCAGCAAGCAAATTACAAGCGCAAACAGGGCAGCCACCTCAATAAGAGCGGCGATGATAAGCATTGCACCCTGAATCTTGCCAGAAGCTTCAGGTTGACGTGCCATACCTTCCATTGCCGAGCCACCAATACGGCCGATACCAATTCCAGCGCCTATTGCAGCCAGACCAGCACCGATTCCAGCGCCCATTACCGCATAACTGATGTCCAATAAAATAGCAAATAGCATAAGTATAAATAGTTAAGTGAAACAAGCCATCCCGCCACCGGCGGAATGGATATCTTTAATTTTTTTAATGATGTTCATCTTCGTGTTCCGCCATCGCCATACCGATGTAAAGAGACGAGAACAATACAAAAACATAGGCCTGAATCCCTGCTACCAACAATTCTATCAGGCTTATAAATATTACGATAGCCGTAGATCCGACTCCCACCCAAACGCTTTTAAATATGAAAGCCAGACATATCAGGCTTAGCAAAACTATGTGTCCTGCAGTGATGGCAACGAATAGACGAATCGTTAACGAGATCGGTTTGGTGAAGATTCCCACAATCTCTACCGGAAGGATAATTAACCGAACAGGAAGCGGCACACCAGGAGTCCAGAAAATATGTCCCCAATATGATTTATTGCCTTTGAAATTAGTGATGAGAAACGTCAATGTAGCCAGCGTCACCGTTACTGCAATGTTTCCGGTCAGATTCCCGGCACCAGGCAAAAGCCCCAGGAGATTTCCAAAAAGAATAAAAAAGAAAAGTGTTAGCATGTAGGGCAGAAACTTTTCATAATGATGTCCGATGTTCGGTTTTACGACTTCGTCGCGGACGAATACAATGATTGGCTCGAAGAAAGACTGAATCCCTGAGGGGGCACGGCCCTTATTCTTTTCATATCCCCTGGCAACCGCTAAGAAGACGACAAGCAATAATGCCGCGTTAATCAACAGCATTGCTACGTTTTTCGTGATTGAAAGGTCCAGCACCGCCTTATTCGTACCGGCAAGGTAAATCCGACTATGGTCAATTTTATAGCCATTGTATTCCACCAGGTTATGGTGTTCATCATAAAAGTGACTTGATGAAAAAACTTCGAGGCCTTTTTCCGCTGAATAGACAATAACGGGCAAATAAATCGTACCGCCGTGATCCCAAAGATGCCAGACGTGGTCATCCAGAACGTGATGTATTATAAAACTGCCCGCATCGAAGTTTTCTTCGGCCGCATGTTCGTCCTGGGCAGAAAAACCCGTTACGGGCATCATCAGGAAAAAAACAATAAAGGCTGCGAAATTTTTTCTAAGAAGACTCAAAAATAGGCTCATTCAGGGCTAATTTCAAGGTTTTTAAATCCGAGCGCAAAGGTATTAATTAATGCTCCAGAAAAAAATCTTTTAAAAAAAAATTGGCCCCGAGTTTAACGGCTTACTGCCTGGATATTTTTTGATACAAAAACCCAATTTCAAGCGCCGTAAAAATGAAATAAAGCGCCATAAACCAGGTGACATTATAAACGGCTCCCGTCCTGTCCTCCATAATCATAAAAAAATTATAGGCGCCATACGCGAGAAGTTTGACGGCCATGGTGAGGAGGTATAATTGAATAAAAAAATCCGGCTTATCGAATTTGTACAGATATATGTATAACAGCCCGGTACCAAAAAGCAGAAAGCCGGCAGTCTGAAAGAAGAATGAGGGGATTTCAGGGATCCATCCCCCGTCTGCCATTAGCCATACCGCCGCGATCATGACCAGCGAAACAATAAGCAGGACCAGAAAAAAGCGAATCAAGGATTATCCCGGTTAATGGATCTGTATACCTGATACATCATTCCGCCAAAGGCCAGGAGTCCAAAAGCCAACATAAAAGCCGGAAACTTAAGGTTCAGATATTGATCAAGCTTGTACCCGAGCCATCCGAATACACCAATGGCGGCCATTAACTGGAGCGCCAGGCTGCTGTATTTTAAATAGCTGTTATATGTTTTTAACTTCTTGTTGGGGGATGGCTCTGTTAAGCCCATTCTCGCCGATTTTAATATCCTTTATAACAGCACCCATTTTACATGTGCCGTTGAAGACAGCACCTGGTTCGACGACCATTTTACCCGTTAAGATATCGCCGTTAATTACTGCAGTAGCCTTTAATACCAGCAGTTCGGTGATCTCGATTTTGCCTTTCACTTCACCTTCGATATCGGCATTCTGTGCCAGGATGTTACCAAGGATCTGGGATCCATTCCCCAACGCAACTTTTGACTTTGATTTTACATTTCCAGTTACTTTGCCTTCGATACGGATGTTTCCGTGCGTTTCGATGTTGCCTTCAAGGTAGGTGCCTTTGCCGATGGTGTTGCTGGAGGTACTGATTTCATCGGCCGCGCGTTTCTGTTCTTTCGATGTTAGCATGACGTTAAAGTTTAAAAAGTGACAAATTCTTCAGGGTTCAATGAATTTCCATTGAACCACAATTCAAAATGTAGGTGAGGGCCATTGGTTAGTTCCCCACTGTTGCCAACAATAGCGATAATTTCTCCGCCGTTCACAAAAGTACCAACTTTTTTCAAGAGTTGAGCATTGTGCTTATAGGAGGAAATGAGGTTGCCCCGGTGTTGTACCACGATAACATATCCTGAATCCTGAGTCCAGGACGAGAAAATCACGGTGCCATCGGTTATACATTTAATCGGCTCGTTGGCTTTTGCTACGACATCAACTCCCATATGCCCTTTTTTGACATCGTAATGGTCCGACACAAAGCCTGTGATGGGAGAATAAAAAAATGTCTCCTGCAACTCACGGTATTTGGAGTTTGTAAGAGAAATCAACGATAAGTCGGATTTTTCGAAATCCTTGCGAAATACCGAATCCGTCGCTGTTGCTTTCAGTGTAGTCGGTCTGGTAAGAGGCTGTCCTTCTCCCTGGAGTTGATTCGCCGGATCTTTGAAATTGATAGTATCGCCACTGAGAATGCGTTGAAAATTTGCGATAAATCGATCCTTCTGATCAACCTCTACACCGAGCGAATCCACTTTTAAAGCGAGTTCAAAAAGCTCTTGTCGTAAAACCATTTGTTCATGCTTCGGATCAAACCATTTTGCAAGGATTGTCTTTGACATGAAAAGGCTTAGCACAAAAAGACCCGTGAATAGAATAACTGAAAAAAGAATTACTTTCGAGTAGGTAAAACCCATGCTGGTTTTTTCGGCGAAATTCTCTTCATTACGGATAATAAGTTGATACCGCGTGGTCAGCCAGCTCGATAATGTCTTTTTGGGTTTCAAAATATTCCGCTTTTTTACACAAAATTAGATATTCCAGCTTATTAAAATATGGAATGTAGGTTTTTCGCGTTTATCACATCACAAATCCATTTCGAACTTGAAGGGACGTTTTAATAATATATTCTTCCTGTGTTGCTTTATCGGAGTATGCGCGTGTTCATCTGAAAAAAACACGTGGACAAGCAAAGCCTATCACAATGCAACGGCCCATTACAACGGATATTTTTACGCGAAAGAAGAAATTCGAAAAGTAGAAAACACCTTGTGGGAAAGCCTCACCGACGACTACAACAAGATCTTGCGGCTGCATCCAAAATTAGACACGGCGCTGGCCAGAACCTACGATGAGCAGATTCAGGAGGCGATCAAAATGGCATCCATTGCCATACAACGTCATCCCAATAGCAAATGGGTAGACGATTGCTACATCCTTGTGGCAAAAGCGCGCTTGTACAGCCTGGATTGGGGCAATGCGATCCAAACGCTTAAATGGGTCAATTCGAAAAGCAAAAACCCCGAGGCGCGGCAAAAGGCAATTATCCAGCTCGTACGCACCTTTACCGAACATCAGGAGTACAACAACGGTCAGGCTGCTATCGACTTTGTGGAAAAAGAAGATTTGAGCAAGGCGAACCGCAAGGCCTTACTCATAGAGAAAGCCTATTTCTACCAAGAACAGGAGGATTACGATAAAATGGTGCGAAATCTCAGCGAAGTCTCCGACATGTTAAAAAAGAAAGACAAGCCTGGCAGAATTTTTTTTATCATCGGCCAGGTGTATCAGAAACTGGGATTTGAATCAGAGGCCTATAATTATTACCGGAAATGTTTAGCAACAAATCCCGAATATGAAGTGGATTTTTATGCCCGGCTATATTTAGCGCAGGTTACGGAAATTTCCAGGAGCAAGAGCGTGAACGCTGCACGCAAATCTTTTCGCAAGCTTTTAAAAGATAACAAGAACAAAGAGTTCAAAGACAAGATTTACTATGAAATGGGCGTCTTTGAATTCAAACAAAAGAATCTTGACGAAGCGATCGCGCACTATAATAAGTCAGTTCGTGAGGGGTCAAATCGCATAATTGACGGAGAAGCTTATCTAAGATTGGGCGAAATCTATTACGACACGCTGCGCAAATATGAGTTGTCGCAGGCTTATTATGACAGTGCGATCAACAGCCTTCCAAAGGATTATGAAGGATATGCTGAAATCAAGGCCCGTCAGGAAATTCTCGATGAGTTTGTAAAAAATCTCAATACGATTAAATGGCAGGATAGCCTCTTGGTTCTTGCCACGCTGGATTCGGCAACCATACGAATGAAAATTGACTCGGCATTCCAGGCAAAAAAAGCAGCTGAGGAAGCGAGTGCAGGCAAGAAGAAAAGGAAAAAATCGAACCGGATCGAAATTGTCTCCAATGCCAATAGTGTATTCGATACGGGGGAAGACGGTAATGAAGAAACCACTGATTGGTACTTCGGCAATCTTTCCGCCATGAGCCTGGGACAATCTGAATTTAAACGCATTTGGGGCAACATTCCCCTGGAGGACAACTGGCGGCGATCGCTTCGCTATACAGCACCTCAGGAAATCACTCAGAATCAAAACGATCAATCGGGACCGTCAGCGGTAGCCGAAACGACGGGCGAAACTGCCGCCCCTGTCGATCCCGTTGCTGCGGAATATGAACGCGTCAGCAGTCAAATACCACGCACGGATGAACAGAAACAGCACGCTTTGAAGCAGATTGAAAACGCGTACTACAACCTGGGCGACATTTATTATTTCAAGTTGCTGGAAAAAGAAAATGCAGTGACCACATACAATGAAATGCTCAATCGTTTCCCTGACACTGAATACGAGCCTGAAATACTGTACAAGCTCTACCTCTATTTCAAAGAGCTCGACGCATCAAAGTCTGACCTCTATGCGTCGCGCCTGAAAACTGAGCATCCGAATTCAACGTTCACGAAAATTTTACTCAACCCCGACTTCCTAAAAGAGTCAAGTCAGGCGGTGGAAAAACAAAAATTGCTTTATAAAAAGGCTTATGAGCAATTCGAAAACCAGGAATATGATTCCAGTCTACAGACTATCGATGAAGCATATGCGATCGGCGAGAATAGCTTTACACCAACACTGGAGCTCTTAAAAATTCTAATCGCTGGCAAGAAGGAAGACATTGTGAAGTATCAATACTTGTTAGGGGAATTCATCAAGGAGCACAACGATGCCGAAATCGGCAAGTATGCGAAAAAACTTCTGGAAGCTTCGCAGAACTATCAAAAGGATCAGGAGCAGAAGCAAGGAATTCAATACATCCGATCATTGGAAGAACCCCATTATTTCCTCATTGTATACAAGACAGAAGAGAATATGAGTCAACCCGCAACGACGGCACTGACAAAATTCAACGAAAATAATTTTAAAGACCTTAAACTTAAGACAAGCAATTTGGTGTTGAACGATATGTACACATTAACATTGGTTGCAGATTTACCGGGTATAACGACCGCGCTTGATTACATAAAGACGTTCAACGAAAAGGCCAGTACCCTTACCGAAATCCGAAACCATAAATTCCATAATTTTGTAATAACAAAAGACAATTTCGATATATTTTATAGAACAAAAGGCCTTGATGAGTACCTCAAATTCTTCGAAAGGAACTATCCTGCAGAAATTCAATAGAATCCTGCTGCTGAAAAGTACCTGGTTTCAAAAGCTGATAAAGGCAATCTGGATTCTTTTCCTTTGTGCCCTGATAGGCGTCCCCCTATATGTTTATTCTGTACGCTTTGACCTCCTCGGTCTTTTCGGAGGCATGCCGAGTTTGAAGGCGATTGAAAATCCCGAGAACGACCTTTCTTCAGAGTTGATCACGGCAGACGGGGTTTCGCTGGGCCGTTACTTTCGCTACAATAGAAGTCAGGTCACGTACGATCAGCTATCGCCACACCTGGTTAACACATTGTTGTACTCAGAAGACCACAGGTTTTATGATCACTCGGGGCTGGATTTTCAAGCTTACCTGAGGGTTTTATTTGGTGTAATAACTTTTAATTCCGGGGCGAAAGGAGGAGGAAGCACGATCACACAACAGTTGGCAAAAAATCTTTACACACTGAATCCGGAGCTGGACGGGACTTTGGCGAGGCTTGGAAAGCTTCCGAGCAGGATTATTCAGAAGACAAAGGAGTGGATCATTGCCATACATCTTGAAAGAAATTTCACGAAGGAAGAGATCATCACCATGTATCTCAATACAAGTGACTTCAGCAGCAATGCGTATGGCATCAAGGTTGCATCGGAAACATATTTCAACAAGACTCCCGATAGTTTGAATCTGCAGGAATCGGCTGTCCTGGTCGGAATGTTGCAGGCGCCTTCTTTTTACAATCCGAAAAGAAATCCAAATAACGCGTTGTCGAAACGAAATGAAGTACTCTTCAAGCTCTTCAAGCACGGGTACATCGAGACGAAGGCAGAATACGAGTACCTCAAGACCCTTCCCATTGAATTGAGATATTCCATTCAAAACCATAATCAAGGCCTTGCCACCTACTTCAGAACGGTGATCAAGAACGATCTGATGGCGTGGTGTAAAGAGCACGGATACGACCTGGAGGAATCGGGACTTAAAATATACACAACCATTGACAGCCGTATGCAGCGTTATGCGGAGGAAGCTGTGGCGGAAAGTATGAAGCCGCAGCAAAAAACTTTTGACAACCACTGGAAAAAGCAGAATCCCTGGATCGACGAAGACGGTAAAGAGCTGCCAGGATTCCTTGATTCCAGGATCAAACAAACTGAAGCTTATCGTGCATTGTTAAAAAAATATGGCAAAGACCATGATTCCATTAAAATCATGCTGAACATCAAAAAGCCGATGACCGTGTTTACCTGGAAGGGTGAACGCGATACGTTATTCAGCTCTATGGATTCTTTGAACTACTATAAAAGATTTCTGAATGCCGGCTTTATGTCAATGGATCCGCAGACCGGTGCCGTGAAGGCATGGGTAGGTGGTATCAATCACAAATATTTCAAGTACGACCACGTGCGGCAGGGAACCAGACAGCCTGGTTCGGCATTCAAGCCCTTTGTTTATGGAACCGCCATGGAAGCTGGTTATAACCCGTGCTTAAGGCTGCAGGACGTATCGCCATCGTTCGTGGTACCCGGCGGAACCTGGACCCCACCAAATGCGGAGGGAGACAGAGGGACAGGCCAATGGCTAAACCTGCGACAGGCGTTGGCGCAATCCAAGAATTCGATTACCGCACAAGTGTTACAGCGCGTCGGTGCCGAGAACGTAGTTGATTTTGCGAAGAGGGTGGGTATCAAGAGTCACCTTGACGCCGTACCTTCGCTTTGTTTGGGTGTAAGCGATGTTTCGCTGTACGAGATCGTAGGAGGTTATAGTACCTTTGTGAATCAGGGGATCCATACCCAGCCATTCTACATTTCGAGGATAGAGGATAAAAATGGAAACGTGATCGAAAACTTTGTACCAAAAACGCGTCAGGCCATAAATGAGCAGACTGCTTTTAAAATGGTTTATATGCTGATGGGCGGAGTTGAGGAGGCAGGAGGTACATCTGTGGGACTTCCCTTCGACTTGAAAAAGGACAACGAAATTGGCGGAAAAACAGGAACAACAAATAATGCGTCTGACGGATGGTATATGGGCATAACGCATAACCTTGTGTCCGGCGCCTGGGTTGGAGGCGATGAACGCAGCATACATTACCGTGATTGGTCGCTGGGTCAGGGTGGCTCAACAGCACGACCCATCTGGGCAAAATATATGCTCAAGATTTATGCAGACCCAACGTTAGACTATAAGAAAGGCCAGTTCAGAAGACCATCCGGTGGTCTTGATATGACCATGGATTGCAAAGCCTATGAAACCGACGACGCCGTAAGCGATCATCCTGAAAACTGGGATCCTAATCTTTAATTATGGCGGCGGATTTGGATGACCGGCTAAGGGAAGTCGTTCAACGCTTACCAGACTCACCGGGTGTCTATAAATTTTATAATCACGAAGGTGTCCTCATTTATATTGGTAAAGCAAAAAGCATCCGAAAACGTGTAGGAAGCTACTTTTCAAAAAGCTCCGGCATCAACAGAAAAACCTTAAGGCTCGTTTCCGAGATCGAAAATATCGATTACACCGTATCGAATACCGAGTTTGATGCGTTGTTGCTAGAGAATAATTTCATTAAGCAAAACCAGCCGAAGTATAACATCCTCCTGAAGGATGACAAAACCTTTCCTTATATCTGTATCTTAAAGGAACGATTTCCCCGGATCATATATACGCGAAAGTATTTGCCGGAACAAGGTGAATACTTCGGGCCTTATTCCAGTGTGGTGGCCATGAAGAACGTTCTGGAATTAACCCGTAAACTTTATTCGATCCGGACCTGCAGCTTATTGCTCAGTGAAAGCAACATTGAACAAAAGAAATTTAAGGTTTGCCTCGAGTATCATCTCGGCAATTGCAAGGGGCCATGCGAGGGACTTTATGACGAAAAATCCTATCGGGAAGAAATCGAGCAGGCAAGAAATGTTCTCAAAGGGAACATCAACATAGTATATCAGTATTTCATCAATCAGATGAAGCAAGCTTCCGCAAACCTTGAATTTGAGCGTGCTCAACGGTTTAAGGAAAAGCTTGACACGCTGGAAAGATTCCAATCAAAGTCGTTGGTGGTAAACCGTGACCTCACGGACATCGATGTATTTACCATCACCAGCACAGAAGCATATGCCTATGTTAATTATCTGCAGGTGAAGGAGGGTGCAATAATTTATTCGAAGACGGTAGAGCTGAAGAAAAAGCTTGATGAATCGGACGAAGATCTTTTAAGCTTTTCAGCCTGGGAACTTCGCGAACAAACAAACAGTGACAACGCTTTGATATTTACCAATATTCCTATCGTTGTTCCAGAAAACAACATTGAAAATATTGTTCCGAAGATAGGCGATAAGAAGAAGCTGCTGGCCCTTTCGATCAAGAACGCGTTGGAATTAAAGAAAGAAAGAGAAATACTGCGCGAGGGAAAAAAATCCAAGCAAAAGGAAGTTCTCATTA
>DASUTP010000411.1:0-2746 GCA_036374515.1 Chryseolinea sp.
GCGTTATGGAAATGGTCCGTGGAAAATTCCAACGATTTCTGGGAATCGATCTGGCAATATTTTGATATTCTTCACGATGGTAGTTACCGTTCGGCAACCGATGACCACAATGGATTCGACGTTTCCTGGTTCGACGGCGTAGATCTGAATTACGCGGAACACATTTTCAGAAATTTCACGGACGACAGACCCGCGATCGTTTTTAAAACGGAAAATGGCGGCATAACGGAAGTGAGCTGGGAGGCGCTGAAAGGCAAGACGGCGTCGCTGCAAAGTCATTTCAAGAGATGGCAAATTAGTCGTGGAGACAGAGTTGTCGCCATGTTACCCTGCATACCGGAGGCTACGGTCGCGCTGCTTGCAACGGTCTCATTAGGCGCGATTTGGTCTAGTTGTTCGCCGGATTTCGGCACGTCTGCTATCCTGGACCGCTTTGCGCAGACAAATCCCAAAGTGTTAATTGCTACAGACCGGTACACCTATGGTGGCAAGTCGTTTGACAAAACTGCGGTTGTTGAAGAATTGATCAGAAATCTGCCAACGCTCGAAAAAGTAATTTTAATCTCGGAAGGGCCATCCCCGCGCGTCTCCCATCGACCTATCTTTTCCTGGGAATCACTGACCAGTGATACCGATGCATCGTTGGAAATCGTGCGCGTCCCATTCGCACACCCGCTTTGGATTTTATATTCCTCGGGAACAACGGGGTTGCCAAAGGCATTTGTGCATTCTCACGGCGGTATCCTGCTTGAACAACTCAAGTACGGAACCTTTCACAACGATTTTAAGAAAGGCGAAAGGTGTTTCTGGTACACGACAACAGGCTGGATGATGTGGAATTATATCCATGGAAGCTTGTTGGCAGGCGCAACGATGGTATTATACGATGGCAGTGTCGCGTATCCTGATTTAAACGCCTTATGGAGATTTTCAGAGGCGGTCGGAATTCATCACTTTGGAACGAGCGCCGCCTTTCTTCTGGCAAATATGAAAGCGGATATCCAGCCGGGAGAGAGGTTCAAGTTGTCATCTCTACGATCCATAAGCTCAACCGGAAGCACCCTCCCGCCCGAGGCCTTTCAATGGGCTTATAACGAAATAAAGAAAGATCTCTGGCTGGTCTCCATGAGCGGCGGTTCGGATGTCTGCAGCGCCTTTGTAGGCGGAAATCCAACGTGGCCGGTATATGCCGGCGAAATTCAGTGCAGGGCTTTAGGCTGCGACCTGCACGCCTTCGATGAAGATGGTCGTCCGGTCGAGGACGAAGTTGGCGAAATGGTAATTCTAAAACCGATGCCTTCGATGCCGATCTATTTTTGGAATGACCCCGATTTCAAGAAATACCAGGAAAGCTACTTTCAAACATTTCCGAAAGTATGGCGTCATGGCGACTGGATTAAGATCACGGACCATCAGGGAGTTGTGATCTATGGAAGGTCGGATGCTACTTTAAACCGCGCCGGGGTTCGCATCGGCACCAGTGAAATCTACCGCGCGTTGGACAAGATCGAAGAAGTTAAAGACAGCCTGATCATTTGCATCGAGGAAACAGATGGCAGCTTTTGGATGCCGTTGTTTGTGGTGATGAAGGAGGGTAAGACGCTGACGGATGCGCTTAAACAGAAGATCTCCACGACCCTCCGTACCGATTATAGCCCCAGGCATGTGCCTGATGAAATCATGGCAGTCAAAGACATTCCATATACGATCAGCGGCAAAAAAACGGAAAGCCCTGTCAAAAAAGTATTGATGGGTAAAGATCCCAAAAAAGTATTGAGTGCGGGCTCGCTGAGAAATCCGGAGGCTATGGAGGAATTTGTCCTGATGGCACGGAAGCGTCGGTCGTAGTTCCGGCCTGGCAAACATTGCAGTGGCCGGAACAGCGACTTTCAACAAAATGTCGACGCAAAACTTAGAAACTAGAAACGAGAACTTGTATACCTTTGCGGTCATGAAAAAATCTACCATAAATTTCACCGTTGAATTAGACGACAATAACATACCGGAAAAAATATTCTGGGACGCTACTGGTAAGCCCGATCCCGGACTTTCGGAAACGAAATCCATTAGTGTTGCCTTATGGGACCACGCAGAGAAAAACACGCTAAGAATTGACCTTTGGGCAAAAGACATGCCGGTGGAGGACATGAAACGCTTTCATGTGGAATGCCTTGGCGGTATCGCCCAAAGCATTCTTACCTCCACGAAGGATGAATTCATGTCCAACGAAATCAACGCCCTTTGTGATCGCCTGGTAAAACACCTAAAGGGCTAATCCCCAATTCGGCCCTAATCAAACGTTTGTTTATTCATAATTTTTTGTACTTTTCAGATAAGAAGCTCGGTATGCATACTATTTTGCACCGGGTACCCGATTGAAATAATCAACTTATCAAGCCGTATGAAGAATTTTTACAAAAATTCAATTGCTATCGCATTCATAATGTTAGGTAGCATGACAGGAGTCTATGCTCAAACGTCCATTTCCGGCAAGGTAACGGACGGCGTTAGCGGCGACCCGTTAGCAGGAGTAAACATCATCGTGAAGGGCAGGGTGCTGGGAACGATCACCAATTCCGAGGGCAACTTTAATCTTAATGTCAACGACGCCCCTCCCATCACCCTTGTATTATCTTTTGTGGGCTATCGAAGTCAGGAGATCGCAATCACGGACTCAAATACCAGTGGTCTTGAGGTTAAGTTGGAGGAACAAACGATCCTGGGTCAGGAAGTGGTCGTCTCAGCG
>DASUTP010000412.1:0-6893 GCA_036374515.1 Chryseolinea sp.
TGACCAAACGTGGTTTATCTGCAAACGTTCCCGTGTTTTTTACCCTAAGATTTTGACGAAACTCAATCTTGAATTCATCGTCGCCGGTTCCGTCGTCGGGGATGTAGATAAGCCGAACCTCCATAGTCCCAAAGATCAAATTTTCATTACGGGTCCTGAAGCCGGCGTTATAGCCAAAAATCTTTGGATGGCCCTGTGCGCAATTGATGCAATCCAATGATGCCCAGTCCAGACCGATGAAAGGTGCAAACCGGAATCCTAAGATCGATCGCGGCGTATACAACGCGGCCTCCACGCGCATTGACAGGCGCTGGGTACCTTTTAATGTGTCTGCGGAGATGCCACGGACTTCGTTTTTTCGGATATTCAGATAGTCGCCGGTTGTACGACCGAAGAGATGAGCATATCCCAGCAATGCCATTCCCCTCAGTTTGGAATGTCCGACGTTCAATGCTCTTGTGTAATAGCTGGCTGTTCCGGTGATCAATACGTCTTCAAAATCAGATTGGTGCAAATACCCGCCTGTCTGAAGATTCAGTAGATAAAAATTTCCCTTTTTGCTTGCGTACCCATAATTTAGTTTCAATGCGGTATACGGTCTTTCACGTTGTAATTCACGGAGATAACCTAGCGTAAATGCCGCGGTGATCCCATACGGAACATCCTCTGTTCGTCCGAATCCAAAAACATATCTCGTCTTATAAAAATTTTTGCGATAGAATGTGAACTCACCCAATATTCCTTTGATGTTGTTGTAGTCACGTTCCTCCTCATACTCCTCCTGCGTCGGGCTCTCGACGAAAAAGCCATCTAAATACCGGGCCGCCAAAAAATATCTGTTGCGGTTAGCAAATGCATTTTTTATCCCCAGGTTATAGCCCATCCACCCGTCGAAGACTTTATAGTTATAATCGAGGAAGAGGGAATCTGGCTTGTTGTAAACATTTACCGACCAGTTAGTGCTGATTTCCATTCCGCCGGCTAACCGAGAATAGGGCGAAACGAGCGGACGGTTCACAAGAAGAAAATAAGCATATTCTTCTTCATCCCCGAAACTTCTTGCATTATTCAGTTGCGTATAGCCCACGTCGACGTTGACCAGGCTTCCGAAGACACTTCTTTTCCTGTAGTACGCAGCATATCCAAACGTTGGGGACCTGGATCCATCAACAAGACCGGAAAATTCAATGCGTTGGCCGCGTCCAGCGACATTGGCGTCATAAATCGAAAATTCCGGCGCAGACGCGCTTCCGCCGAATCGCGCACCCAAGCTGAAGACATCCCTGGTGATCGCCGTGATATCGACCGAATCCGTCCCTTCTACGGCTGTCACTACAAGTCGCGCATCCATTATAAAATCAAGGTCGCGGAGGAATCTTTCGTTATCTGCGAGCAGATAGGGATTCAGTGGCGTGCCTCGCCGGACAAATAAATGATTTCTGATGATCTTTGACTTGGTATGTCCATGCAGTGCGTTGGCAACAGTGGTGATAATTTTGTTAGCGCGTTTCGAACTGTCATAAAGTGAAACTTCAAAGCCAATAAACTCCACGTGGATATTCCGGATGATCTTGTTTTCGTATGGTTTAAATGGGTCAGTACTAAGTTCATTGAGAATTGTGTCTTTTTGGTGTGTGGTAATCAGGTTTAGTCCTTTGTGAAGGGCCTTCCATGCCGTTGATTTTTTTTCGGTTGAGTCATTCTTTACCTGCGCAAAACCTGCCAACGTGAGCGAGGTGAGCATTAGTAACATTAATAGCTTCACGCGCGTGGTGTTCAATTTGAAACCATGAATTCTTTAACGTCTGCCAAGATTAGGCACACTTAAGTTGCACGAAAAAAGTTCTTTTTGCAAAGCAATTCACTGCTAACAAATTTCCGGCGAACAAAACCCGGTATTCAATGGTTCTTCAATGCCAAATATTCTCTTTCTGATTTTATCGTAGCCGGCCTTAAGACGAGTCAATTAAAATAAACTGCGCTTTTTGCAAATATTAGAAATTTATGTCGCGCGGCTGTCTTCGTTGCCATTCATAACCGGATTAACCATTTTCTACAGCGGAATTTTAGCGCACCTGTTGTACAGCGTGTTACGAATGTAGACGGCCTCGTTTAAAATGGGCTTTCGATTTATCATAGATTGGATATGAAACCCAATAGACGCCCAGCAAGGCTTCGCAAATCTTAAAAACAGATCCGGATACAATCAAAACCAAAAATAACATTCGTATGAAAAAAGCACTCTCAATTTTCACCATCCTGATCTTGGTGATACAAGTTCATGCCCAACAGTTACCCAGGGTAATAATCTTAGCCACGGGGGGAACAATTGCGGGAGCAGGGGCATCGGCGGACCGGGCAGGCTATACCGCAGGCAAAATTCCGATTGACGATCTCATCGGCACCATACCTTCAGTAAAGAAGATCGCAAGTATCACCGGTGAGCAAGTTGCATCTGTGGGTAGCCAGGACATGACTGTCGAGATCTGGAAAAAACTTGCGATCCGCATAAATGAAATTTTTAAGAACAACGAGGCTGATGGCATCGTGATAACCCACGGTACAGATACCCAGGAGGAGACGGCCTACTTTCTCGATTTGGTCATTACTTCTGAAAAACCCGTTGTACTTACAGGCTCTATGCGTCCGGCGACGGCCATCAGCGCCGATGGGCCAAAAAATCTGTACGATGCCATTACCATCGCAATCAATCCCAAGAGCAAAGGCCGGGGTGTTCTGGTGAGTTTCAACGAAGGTATCTACGATGCCCGCGAGGTAATGAAGCTGAGCACAACGAAGACAAATGCTTTTGGTTCTCCCAATACAGGACCTGTGGGTCAGGCTTACGATGGCAGGGTGGAATTTTATCAATCGTCCGACAGGGAAGTGAATCCCAAAAAGCCAATTATGCTGACGCCTGAAACAAAATTGCCGAGGGTTGATATCGTTTATATGTATGCTGATGCGCCTGCTGACCAGATCGATTTCCTCATCAGCAAAAAAGTCGATGGAATTGTTATTGCCGGTGTTGGCAACGGTAATTTCAACAAAGCATATATGGAGGCCGTTAAGAGAGCGGTAACTGCCGGAATTATTGTCTGCAGGGCAAGTCGTACGCCGTCCGGCCGCGTTGTACTCCATGATGAGATCAACGATGAGCAACTGGGTACTATAGTATCCGATGACCTTACTCCTCAAAAGGCCAGAGTATTATTGATGCTTGCGCTAACCAGGGGAAGAGATAAAAAACAACTTCAGGAGGTTTTCTTTACCTATTGACGCTTAGAATATTGCTGAACCCGGTTCAAGATCACTGTCGTAACTAACAAGAATCATTATTACTCTGTAAAATCGCAAAGATGTCCGAAATGAAAATTAGTATAGTGTTGCCGTTGCTGTTGCTGGCTGCACTTCAAAATGTAGCGGCGCAAAATACCCGCACAGAGAAAGACTTGCTGGGTGAAAAACAAATTCCCGCGGATGCCTATTATGGTGTTCAAACATTGCGGGCGTTGGAAAATTTCCCTATCAGTGGCGTAAAAACAAATTTCTATCCTGACTATGTAAAGGCGTATGCCATGGTGAAGCTGGCGGCAGCGCGCGCCAATACCGAAGTGGGGAGAATGAAAAAGGACAGGATGGATGCCATTGAAAAAGCATGCCAGGCTGTAATTAATGGGAAATACCACGACCAGTTCCTGACCGATCTTTACCAGGGTGGCGCGGGTACATCGGCTAATATGAATGCGAACGAGGTATTGGCCAATATCGCCCTGGAGATGATGGGAAAGAAAAAAGGAGAATACCAGTTTATAGAACCTCATGACGACCTCAACATGGGTCAGTCGACGAATGATGTTTACCCCACCACCATCCACGTTGCTTTGTTGCTTCATAATGACAAAGTTGTAAAGGAAGCCGAGTTGTTGTCGCAGGCTTTTCACAAAAAGGGCGAAGAATTCAAGCAATTCGTGAAGATGGGCAGGACCGAGGGACAGGATGCCGTGCCGATGACCGTTGGCCAGGAGTTTCATGCTTTTGGTGGACAGATCGACGCAGCGATTGATGGTCTACGCAAATCCGAAGAATATTTATATGAAGTTAATATGGGAGCGACTGCAATTGGGACTGGCCTGACTGCAAGTCCCGGGTATGCCGAAAAGTGCGTGGCGCAGCTGGCGAAGATTACCAATAAGCCTATCGTTGGGCCAAAGGATCTGATTGCCGCCACGAGCAGCATGCAGGCGTTTGTTATGTTTTCGTCAGCATATAAAAACCTGGCCGTCACACTTTCGAAGATCAGCAGTGATTTAATTTTTCTGGCCACGGGCCCACGCAATGGAATTTTTGAAATCAATCTGCCTGCCTTACAGCCAGGTTCTTCCATCATGCCGGGAAAGGTAAATCCCGTAATGCCCGAAGTGATGAATCAGGTTTGTTATAAAGTAATGGGTAACGATGCCACAGTTACTATAGCCTCCCGCGATGGCCTTTTGCAATTAAATGCATACGAACCGGTTGTCGCCACCTCGATCATGGAATCACAGGCACTTTTTTATAAGGTATTGCCTCTTTTCCGTAAGAACTGCATCGAGGGAATTACCGTAAACGAGCAGGTTCTAAAGCGTTATCTTGACACGACGATTGGAATAGTTACGGCCCTTAATCCGGTTCTCGGATACGAAAAAACAACGGAGCTTGCAAAGGAGGCGCTGCAAAGCGGGAAAGGCATTCTTGAGTTGATACGGGAAAAGAAACTTTTGACTGAGGACCAAATCAAAAAAATGATGGATCCGGCTGCTCTGACGGGGCAAAAACCGTGAGCCTAATAATCTGTTATTCCAGATCACAAAAATGAAAACTATGAAATCATCTTTGGTTATAAAATGGATTCTGACGTTTTTAGTATTGCCGGCAACGCTGTTGGCGCAGAAGCAGGAACGGCAGGTGGGTGACACAACGTATTACAAGTCGTTGATCCCGGAGGCGAAGCAAGGGTTGTTAAAAAATGTGAACGTAATCGCGAACATGAACTTCGCGCTGCGCAACGAATTTGTTGACGGGGATTACACACAAACACGGTTCCGTAACGAGCAGTTCAGACTGGAGATCCGGGGACAGGTACACGAAAAAGTATATTTCCGTTTTCGCGACCGTTACACACGGGCTCAGACTTCGGAGTCGATCGATAACCTGAGCCGATCCGTTGACCTCGCTTACCTTCGTTTTGATTTATCGGAAAAGTTCAGCATCTCCGCCGGTAAGATGTGTGCGGATTGGGGAGCATGGGAATTTGACTGGAACCCTATTGACATCTATGAATATTCCGATATCGTTGAGTACGCGGATAATTTTCTCACCGGCGTCGGATTCAGTTACACACCCAGTAACCGGAATCAATGGACCTTTCAGGTATTGGATTCCAGAACAAAATCTTTTGAGGAATTGTATGGAACTCAGCCCAATTTCACGGAGTCGAAAGCCCCACTGGCGTTTGTCGCAAATTGGCGGGGAAGCCTGCTTGATGGCAAGATAAAAACCATCTGGTCATACTCATTATTCAATGAAGCAAAAAATGCAAACATGAATTACATTGCCCTGGGCAATGAATTTAATCTTAATAAATTCAGATTTATCTATGACTTCAAATGGAGTGATGAGGAGCTTGACAGAACGGGCCTGGTGAGCCAGATTGTTCCCGATGACCTCTATCCCTATGCGCTGGGCAACACACAGTACATAGGACATTGGACGAATTTCCTTTACCGGGTCAGTCCCAAGGTTCACCTTACGCTGGTTCTTATGTTAGACATCGCCAAATGGAAAAACAGTTTTAACGATCCTGAAAATACAACAGGGGAGGAGAAAATACGGGATGCCTGGGGGTACATTCCTGCCATCGAGTATTTCCCATGGAGCGATCTCAACATCAAGTTTTTTGCAAACTGGGTGGGCAGGCGATATGAATATACCGATTACGCCAAGACGCGCTTTGGAGTTTCTGACTCGACTACAGGACGATTTACGGTTGGCTTCATTTCGCCATTGGGAATTCTATAGGGAGGTGTTTTAAGCTTCTATCAAAAGCAAAACAGTTGGACAGGGCATAGAGAAAGAATACTTTTAATTCTCAGCTGCCTTTTTATGTAAAATATTTTTGAATCTCAAGTCACTTCAAGATGACCTTGATGATCTCGGTAAATTTTGGCAATTACCTTAAAGCATTTGTGGAATGGGAGATACATACAATCGGGCAAACCCACTTCGCGTTGGCTTGCTGGCGGTAATTCTAATCATGTTATCAATTTTTTGTTATGGACAGGATTCAACGCGATACATTCCCGATGGTACCGAGGGAGAATTATTAGAGGTTGTAGATTCTAATTCAGGGTCTCAAAGATGGAGGGATAAACGCTGGAGATTGTTTCCTGGAAAGCTTTCCACCTTAAAACTTGGAGGCGGTTTCCTTTACGAGTTCGCGGGGTTCGTTCAGGATGAAAACAGCGAGCGGCAGGCGGATTCCGCCGGATACGATGTTGAAGCAGCCTTTAAGGTTCGTGATTTCCGTCTCGTGGCCAGCGGACAATTTAAAACGAAAAGGACATTCAGCTGGAAGGTTGGATTTATGTACGATGGGGTTACTGATTCATGGTTGGTAAGGGAAACGGGACTCATGATCGGCGTGCCCGAATTGTGGGGCAGTTTTTTTTTAGGTCGCACGAAGGAAGGATTTTCGATGAACAAGGTGATGAACGGATATGCCGGCTGGGGTATGGAGCGGCAAATTGCAATCGACGTGATTCCCATTTTAGCCGACGGCCTGAAATGGCTTGGATTTCTGCCGAAGCAAAGGATTTTTTGGAATCTGGGGATCTTCACCGACTGGTTGTCAA
>DASUTP010000413.1:0-2795 GCA_036374515.1 Chryseolinea sp.
GTAAAAACTAACTCTTTGCCGATAATAAAAATTCCGATAGCAAGAACAAACCACCCAAAGGCAGGCTTCAGTTTTTCATTCGCAATGTATTTTGAGATCAGCGTTCCGGCAATAATGCCTAACGTTGCAAAGCCTGCAAACGTCAACATGAACGGAATGTCGAGCAGAAGCCCTGATCCCATATCGCCTGTGAATCCGATCAATGATTTCAGGGCAATGATAAGCAGAGATGTGCCCACTGCTTTTTTCATACATAGTCCACCGAAGAGAACGAGAGCGGGAATTATAAGAAATCCGCCACCTGCACCGACCAGGCCGGTGATCGCTCCGACAAGAATTCCTTCGCCTAATATGAGCGGAAAATTGTAATTGATCTTCTGACTACAATCCAGAACTTCTCTTTTGTTTTTACGGATCATCGACAGCGCAGCCACCACCATGAGCACTGAGAAAACCAGTAGAATGAAAATACTCTTTGTGATAAATGTATCACCAATCGAGAAAACCACTTCAGGAATTATCGGGACGACAAATTTTCGCACTGCGTAAACTGCTACGATTGACGGCAAGCCGAAAATCAGAGCTGTTTTGATATCGAGATTTCCTTTTTTGAAATGTGAATAAGATCCGATTAGACTGGTTAGTCCAACTACAAAAAGCGAATAGGAAGTTGATAGCACTGGAGTAATGCCAAACATGTACACCAAAATCGGAACGGTGAGTATTGAACCTCCACCACCAATTAACCCAAGGGACAGGCCCATAACCACGGATGCAAAGAAACCAATGATCTCCATACAGCATTTGCTAATTACAATACAAAGTTAGACTTGCTGTTGCGGCGGATCAGTAACTATAGTCACATAGCTGCCAGAATTTTGATTTTATTTCTACCTAGAGAAATTTTCTTGTCGCGCTCCAGTTGCTTGAGCAGGCGGGAGACAACCTCCCTGGCGGTTCCAAGTTCATCAGCAATTTGCTGGTGCGTTATATTGAGCTCTTCGGTCTTGAGCATTTTCACTTTGGTTTTCAAGAGATCCCAAAGTCTGACGTCCACCTTTTGAAACGCGATGGCGTTCACAACGGAAAGGAGTTCCTCGAATCTTCTGTTGTAAAGCTCGAATATAAATTGAATCCATAGAGGATTTTCACGAATGAGCTCAATGGCCTTGTGGACTGGAAGGACCAAAACTTCTGCTTCCTCTTCGACGACCGCCTTGATCTTACTGGTGCCGTTGCAGGTAGCGCCGAGGAATGACATAACACAGCTTTCACCCGGCTTGATATAGTACAGCAACATCTCGCGACCGTCCTCGTCGAGTTTGAAAACCTTTATTGAACCACTCAGTACTATCGGCACAAACTTGATATAATCATTTTCATCTATTATTACAGTATCGGGGATGAAGGTTTTGATCGTGCCTTCATTTTTTAGTTTATCCAGCAGAGTATTATTGATAGAAAATTCCGCTGGTTTAAGATCAGTTGTCATAAGGTATTATTCAGTCATGAAACAGAATTTTTGTAAACTTAATTCAAAAACATGTTCCCCTCCGCTCTAGCATGGGAACGCTGTCGGTTTTAAAAGTCTAACAAATTGAAAAACAGCATTATGAATAAAGATTTAGTGCTTCGAGAGTACCTTGCCATTGAACGAACACGCCTGGCAAACGAAACAACACTACTCGCTTACATCCGTACTGGCCTCTATTTTCTCGTCGCCGGATCGTCGCTGGGCCACCTGGTCGACAGTCAATTTTGGAATATTGCAGGGACGCCTGTAGTTCTGGTAGGAGTGACCATAATGCTATTTGGCATAATCCGGTATCTCAGGCTTCGAAGATCAATCGAAGCCAGTAAAAAAAATATCGGGAATTCTTCAGAAGCATTTGTCAAGTCTGTAATTGATGGTAGTACTTGACGCTTCGGATATGGTTAGGAAGTCGTGCAGTCAGTCACTCGAAAAATTGGGTTCGAAGCAATCAGCAAGTCCCCATTATGGACCTAAATCATTGGGGAAATTCGTACCACGTCCCGGCACAAATCTAACATCAACAATAATAATTGAAGTAACGGTTTTCGTGATATTATCTGCCTCCATGCCAAAGGCGCTGGAGCAATCGCTATGAGCGCTGCAGCTATTTACTTTTTTTGTCGGCCCCAAGGCCATATGCCATCAAATGCGTTAGCTCCTTTATCAAATCGTGCGCACTAGCATAGTATTCAAGCAACTCTTTGTTTGTGATCATTGAGGCCATTGCTTCGCTAAAATGCATGAGTAACTCGGGCCTGATTGAGCTTGTAAAAACTCGTTTCCGTTGAGCCTCGCGTATCTCTTTAATTATTTTGAGCCAGGCACTTCGAGAAGCTTGCATCACAAAGTCTTTAAGACCTTCATCGTTGTTTTCATAGAAATCAAGCAAAAAATCCTTGCTGATGTTGGCCGAGCCTTCCAATTTTAATTGAACAATCTTCTTCAGCGTTTCGGCTGGGCTTTTGTTTTCATGCAGGATGCTTTTGAATTTTTTCAAGCCAGCTTCCGATTCATTTATAAATACGCGTTTCGCTAACTCAATTTTGTTTGGAAAAAATTTGTAAAAAGTCATCTTACTGACTTTGGCCTTGACACAGAGCTCTTCAATTGAAACTCTTTTGAACCCGTATTTCCAAAACAGTTCACGCGCCGTTGAGAGTATTAATGCGTACTTCTTGCTAGCTATTTCAGTGGCCATCGTCGAAGATCAAAAGTATACGAAATGTACAAAAATATACTAAAAAAGTATAATTTTGGATAC
>DASUTP010000414.1:0-5734 GCA_036374515.1 Chryseolinea sp.
GCCGGCGTTGACCTGCGCCTCAACATCTGACTTCCTGATTATATGATGACGCCGTCGTTTTGTTTTGGTCGACATTCGACGCACCAGAATAGTTGAAAGTACTTTGGTTTTGACGATGCTCAAGCCGTGATACTGAGTCAAACGAGCGAATTCTGCGAACTCGTTTAGTAATGCCACACAATCCAAATCCTAAAAAAGAGCAACTAATCTTATTCGTATTTCAAAATATCCACAGGATTAACACGGGCATTTTTTATTCCATGGTAGCCCGCGGTCATCAACACGACCGCTAAGGTGATTAACGCGGGTACAACGAAATACCATAAACTGAGTTCAATTCGATATGCAAAATTACTAAGCCATTGTTGCGCCAAATAATAGATCGCCGGAGAAGCCACAACTACCGAAATGACTATGAACAACACAAAACGCTTCATATGCAAAACAAACAAATGGAAAGGGTGTGCGCCGATTACCTTGCGGATGCCCATCTCTTTCGCACGGACAATAACCAAAAAAGCCGATATACTAAATATTCCCAGCGACGAGACAAAAATTGAAATGATCAAACCCACGTGAAATATTCGCTTGATTTCATAATCATCCTGATAAAGGCTCTGGTATTTGGAATCCAGGTACTCCCACTCGAAGGGAAACTCCGGATACACCTTCTTGTACTCCGCCTCAATTTGTGAAATCAAACTCGATGGCCTTAACATATCGGCTTTTACATAAACGTATTCTACACCCCACCCCTCGGCTATGGGAAATATGATCAATGGCTCGATCTTATTGTGAAGGGAAGCAAAATTGAAATCGCGGATGACACCTATAACCTCCCCTTCATCACGGTCCGTTCCCATCGGGCCCCAAATACGTTGTCCAAGCGGCTTCTCCCACCCAAAGGCCTTTGCCGCCGTCTCGTTCACAATGTAAGCACCAAACTTATCGGCAGAACGGTCCTTGCTGAAATTCCTTCCTTGAAGTATCTTAATTCCCAAAGCCTCTAGGTAATCGTCCCCACAATTCATGTAGGCTACCAACATTTTTTTCCGACCTTCAGAAGTTTCGACCTCAAACAGTTCTTTAGTCTCTATGTTGTCCAAATAAAAAGAGCTTGCATCAACCTTCTTCACACCACTAATCCCCCTGATTGATTCCTGAAATGCTTCGCCGTCAGAAAAGTCATGGGACCGCATCTTAATGACTATTGTATTTTTATCTTCGAAGCCTTTATCAATCGAGTTTATGAACTCAAATTGCTCAACAATGATCACAATGATAGCGATCATCACGATAGAAAAAGCCAATTGTGTAGCTACTAAAAATTCCCTGAGCTTAAATCCACTTTGATGGGCATTAAACTTTCCCCTAAGCGCGTTGATGATGTCATTAGAACCTGACAAGATAAACAGGTTTATCCGCGATGAAAAAATAAATGCCGCGGCAAATGCACCCAGCACCGTTAAGAACTGTGGGCTTACAAAAATTTCCAGACCTATCTGAAATGAAAAGTAGTTCGACGCTGCGGTCAGGCTAACATAAACCAACAACGCGGTAACGGGTGCAATAACCAATGTCGTTATAATGAGATTGGTCAGTATGACCTTTTCATGATCTGCAGCACTGCCTCCGAAAATCTGAAGGATTCCCATCTTACGAAAATTCGTGGTCTGTTCGGCAAGGGACAAATTAATGAAGTTGATCAGGCCCATCGCAAAAAATAGAAACGCTACCACCATCAGAATGTAAACATTGATCCCACTTCGTTTTTCAGCAATGTCTTCGTCGCGATATTCCGACAAATGGATATCCCTCACATTCTCCACTATTGGCGCGATCCTTATCTTATCGCCTGGTGCAAGCTGCCGATCACCCTCGATGTCCGCCTGATGATCTTGGAACAGTGTCCTGATTCTTGCCAAAAAGTCTTTTTCAGAAAAACCGCTCTTCAGGGCCACATAAGTGTAGGCATTTAAATTGTCCCACCCATCGTAAAAATCATAGGTATCCCACGAGATCAAGGCGTTGAACTTCAAATGTGAATTAGACGGGACATCTTTGACCACGCCGGCAACTTCAAGCTGTGTCCAGGGCAAGTCAATCACTTTGTGAAGCGGGTCGGCTTCCCCGAAAAATTTTCGGGCCATCGATTCGGTAAGGATAATTTTATTAGGATCCGCCAGCGCGCTCGTGGTTCCCTGTATAAGGTCAAACGTAAATATTTTAAAGAAATCAGGGGAAGTCGCAAGCGTAGCGTCACCAGTGAATACCTTTTCACCGATCGTAAAAATCGGTTTACCGGTGTACATCACGCGACACGCATTCTCAACGTCTTCTATTTCTTCAACAACTCCATCCGCTAAGGCTAAAGGCGATACTGCATAGTCGGTGGAAGCACCTGCGATTTCCACCTGGGAACCCACCCTAAAGATTCTTTCATTCCCCCGATGAAAATCGTCGAAGGTGACTTCGTGAATAACGAACGCGGAAATCGCAAAGGCGAAGGCGAGACAAATTGATAAACCAGCCATCTTAGCGGTGAACACCAATTTATGTCGGAGGATGTTCCTCAATTCAATTTTGAAATTTAAATTCAGGAGAACGCCAAGGTATCCAGGCCTGAACTCATCGTTCGATCTCTGAATGTTAGACCATCGGCAAAAACGTATTACATCCCAAATATATTTGCAGTCTGCAATCGTCTTCCCGTTTGTCTTTACATGTTCATAATACAATTCGAGGGCGTCGCCCTGAATCTCTTCAAGAAGCTCAGGGTTACAATACCACTCCAGGAATTTGTCAGCCAATTTAGGCGGCCGTATATTCATCAGGTAAGCTTTAATGAGAAATCAGGAACTTGTTTATAAAGTTGGAGCTTGAGCTTCATCGCGTCCTCCAGTGTTTTTTTTCCACTTACAGTTAAAAGGAAATAACGTTTTCTCCTTCCTCCCCTTTCCTGAGTGGCGCCTCCCATCTTCGATTTGAGATACCCCTTTCGCTGCAATCTCTTTAGCACCTCATGTACCGCACTAATGTTTACTTTCCGACCTGCTTCTTTTTCAATGTACTGCATGATGGAAACGCCATACGCTTCGTCCACCAGCGACGCCACGGACAGCAACACAAGCTCTTCAAATTCGCCGAGATAATTTCCTTTTGTTACCATATTTATTATACAAACGTGAATATAATAAAAATATTTTTCATATTTGTTATACAAAACTGAAAGTTATATTCGTTTCACAGAAAACAATTAATCCTAAAACCATGACCATTCAGCTTTCTGTTGCTCTAATCATGTTAGTTGAGATATGTGCCGGGCAGTCGGCAATTCAAGGCGTTGTAATTGATGCGAGAACAAAACTACCGCTGTCGAGAGCGACTATTAAGATCCGATCTCAAAATATCGAGGTAAGCGCCGATGGTAATGGAAGGTTTCAATTGCAAGCTGAAAAAACCAGCGACTCACTTGAAGTTTCGCACGTCGGTTATAAAACTTTCAAAAAACCTATCAACGAAGTGACTAGTACCTTGACCATAGCACTTGAAGATTATTCGATTCAATTAAAAACCCTCACGATAAATTCCAAAACATTAAATATTCGACAGGTCGATAATTCTTTAAGGCGAATAAAGGGAAACCTTTATGCCTATGAAACTGAAATGACAAATGGCCCATACAACCTCTTTCTGCAGTCGCTCCGTGACGATGCTCAGGATGAACTCCTGTCAGTATGTGATTTCGATTTATCCTCCTATGATAAACCATCACGGGAATATTATCAAAATTATTCCGCTGTGCCAAGCCACACGATCAACAAGAAGGATACTCTGTATAAAGACTTCATGGACTACCCGGCTGTAAACATAAGTCATGAGGCGGCCGTCATTTTTTGTCAGTGGTTTTCGGAACAATACAATAGTAGTCCGGGAAAGAAAAAATTCAAAAAAGTCAGATTTCGATTGCCAACATTGAATGAATGGCAAATCGCGGCGTTAGGATACCCAAAATTTCAGTCATGGGTGCTCAGCGAAAATATGGTTGAGGTTGTTATCCCCAACGATACTATTTCGGAGACCAGAAAAGGCAGGAAAGCTACCATTCCGGTCAATGACGAGATCCTCTACCCTTGGTGGATGGCGTACAATTATCGAAAAAAAGTACAGAACTCAAAGAACTGCTTCCTGGGGAACTTTAAAATACTTAAAACCGACAAACCATGTCCGGCACAAATACCGGGTTACGATGGTTGGACGAAAATGTCTTTAACGGGGGCATATTTTCCCAACGGCATGGGATTATCGGACGTCGTCGGCAACGTGGCGGAGATGATTGATGAAAAAGGAAAGGCCTGTGGCGGAAGCTGGAACGACATCCCCTCCGAATCAACCATAGCTAGCGTAAAATCTTATGCAGGGCCTAGCGATACCGTGGGCTTCAGGTTATTTATGGAAGTTCTTGAAGAATGATTCAGGGAAGAATTGCCAAAAAATGCAACTAACACTGTGTATACAAGTTCGCGTTATCCCAACGGTAGCCCTGGGCATTCTTTCGTTCGTTTTTGCACATGCTCAGTCGCGTTTAATTTCCGGAAAAGTGTTTGACGGACGATCCAAATCCCCGTTGCAGTTCGCATCCGTAAGCGTTTTAGGAAAGTCGATCGGTACGGTCACGAACGCCAATGGTGAGTTTGATTTTCACATTCCAGAAACGTACCACCATGACTCCTTGTTAATTTCACACGTGGGTTACAAAAGCTTTCGTGACAAAATTGACGTCCTCCCAAGGGGGGATTTGTCCATCGGCCTTCAGGCCATGCCGGTTTTGCTTCGCGAAATTACTATTCATGAGAAAAATCTCACAGGAAAAGAGATCGTAGCAAAAGCCGTTAACAACCTCAACCTCAACTATAGCACGAAACCATTTTGCCTTGAGGGATTTTTCCGCGCCATCGAAGCAGAAAACGGAAAATATACCATACTCACCGAAGCCGCGGTAGACATTTATGACAAGAACTTTGATGGTAAACCCAAAAGGCAATTGCAGGAGTCCGTGTATGTGAAGGAAATGCGACGAAGCTTAAGTCAGGGTAACCGCAGACGTAGCAATATTGGCATAACATTGGCGGACCTTCTGGAAAATAATGACGTCAGATACAACAGAGGGATGCTGGATACAGCCAATACTTTCTCGCTCGATACAGTCACATTTTATAAAGACCGACCGGTCTATGGCGTATCCATGGGGCGGGGTACAGACACCGGGATGTTGTATATTGATATGGAAACATTCGGTTTTTTGAAAATTGATATGGAGCGGCGAAGTCGCGACGATGCTCAGTATTATTACGTCGAAGACCGGCTGAACAAGTCGGAAAGTCGACGCCGGATATGGTTCCGTTTTTCGGTAGAATTTGGCCAATACAATGAAAAGCTATATCCACGCAGGATGCATGAATCGGAGCTAAATGAATTTATCGACAATACCGCCCAGCTAAAGGTTTCGTCGGTCGAGACGTTGGAGCTCATCGTTACCAACATTATTCCCGGAAAAGAAAATCCTGCTGCAAAAAAAATGAAATATGGATTGGTATTAAAAGAGGGCGAATACCATGCGGAATTCTGGAAGACATACAATGTGCTGAAGCTAACCCCCCTCGACGAAAAACTTATTCGCGATTTAGAACGGGAAATTTCCTTACAGAAACAATTCGAAAAGCAAAAATGATAT
>DASUTP010000415.1:0-2436 GCA_036374515.1 Chryseolinea sp.
GCGGGTGCGGTGGTCATCAGACGTGCCGGTGCAATCGAAAATCGAATCGAACTCTTGGGAACATCCATTGGGGGGGGATTGAATGGTGACGCCAAGGCGTTGTTTGACAGGTTTCAGTCTCAATACCCTGTGTTTTATAACCTGCATCTGCGTGTTCGCGAATTGGGAAGCAAGAATACAAATACCCGTGCCGAAGCAATTTCCGAAAGTGACATGGAAGTGGTGGATGAAGCCGCAGATGCTGTTCTTAGCGAATTGGAAACAGCCATTGAAAATGAGATGGCAAACGATGTAAAGGTTGCCGAGGAATTATATAAGACGGCAGTGCAGACCATGGTGATTATCATTGGCATCTCGGTATTGCTCGGGACACTCATCGCTATGTGGCTGTTGAAGGATATTGTATCGTCACTTAATATCGCCAAATCGGCGATTAAAAAAGTTGCGCAGGGAGATTTTTCCGCTGATGTTCAATCGAAAAACAGGGATGAGATTGGTGAAATGCTAACGGAGCTTCAACACATGGTTGAAAAACTTCGAAATAGCGTGGAGGTAGCAAAGTTAGTTTCCAAAGGCGACCTGACTATTGACTTCGCTTCCATCAAAAATAAGGGCGGAGACCTGGACAACGCGCTTGAGAGCATGGTAAAAAATCTGAGGGAAATCGCCACCACAATTTACAACGGAGCCGAAAATGTTTCAGCAGCTAGCCAGCAGGTGGCGGCAGCGTCGCAGCAAATGTCACAAGGTGCACAGGAGCAAGCGAGCGCAACCGAGGAAGTGTCTTCTTCGATGGAACAAATGGTGGCAAATATTCAGCAGAACACCGACAATTCCCGGGAAACCGAGAAGATCGCAATCAAGGCCGCGAAAGATATTCAGATCAGCAGCGAGTCGGTTTCCGACACCGTGGAAGCTATTACGAACATCGCCGAAAAGATTGTTATCATTGAGGAAATTGCTTCCAAAACGGATTTACTGGCGTTGAATGCCGCTGTTGAAGCAGCACGGGCTGGTGAACACGGTAAGGGATTTGCGGTAGTTGCTGCTGAAGTGCGCAAGCTCGCAGAACGATCACAAAAGGCGGCGTCCGAGATAACCGAGATTTCTTCAAAAACAGTAAAAGCCGCCAGACAATCCAAGGAACTTCTTTTAAATACGTTGCCTGATATCAGCAAGACTGCTCAATTAGTTCAGGAAATTGCTGCCGCAAGCGTTGAACAAACCACAGGCGCTGATCAAGTCAATGGAGCAATTCAACAGTTGTCGCAGGTTACGCAGGGCAACGCTTCGGCTGCCGAGGAAATGTCGTCGAATGCGGAGGAACTTAATAGCCAGTCGGAGGAATTGAAAACCGCCGTAAGCTATTTCAAATTGGATAACAAAACGGTTTCTTCCCATTTTAGGGCAACAAAATCGTCCCACATCCGCAAACCCCTAAAGATGAATTATAAGGAAATTGTAAGTGTATCCAACGGGAACGGTAATGGTCATACCAAAGGCTTTGATCTCAAGCTGGACGGTGGACCCTCCGACAACGAGTTTACAGATATTTAAATATCCAAAGCCTGCTAAGTGTCACCCGCTATCCGTTACGCTGCTCACCTGAGACGAGACGGTCGGCACTGATTCAACCCCATAAAAAATGACGGATGCGGGTACCACTTAACGGGCATGGAAAACAATGAATTCTACCGACCAAATGATCCTTGAAATGGAAAACCTCTTCGTTCGCATGGATGATGAAAGCTTTGGCCGGCTTAGCTCATTCGTCACGCGCGAATATGGCATCAAGCTTCCGTTGAACAAAAGATCCATGCTGGAGAGTCGACTAAATAAAAAGGTGAAAAGCCTCGGCATGGACAACTATAAAGAGTTCCTGGATTTCATTTTTAGCGACGCGGGAAAAAGTGGTGATTTATTTCATGTTATTGATCTTATCACCACTAATAAAACAGACTTCTTCCGTGAACCAGAACATTTCAACTTTTTAGCGACCACCTATTTACCTAAATGGGGTGAGGCTGAAGGCCGAAGGAATATGAATATTTGGTCGGCGGGTTGTTCCTCGGGGGAAGAACCATACACAATCGTCATGGTGATGGAAGAGTTTCGGCAACGCAATGCACAATTTTCATACAACTTGTTGGCAAGCGATGTTTCAATCCGCATGATTCAAACTGCCTTCAAAGGTGTTTATACCACCGACCGGATTATGACGCTGCCTCTGGCACTGAAGCGTGCCTATTTCCTAAAAAGCAAAACGCAGCCGGATCTTGTCAGGATCAAGCCGGAATACCGAAAGCGAATCAGCTATAAGCGCATCAATTTCATGGACAGCGGTTACGGCCTGTTAAAGCATGACTACGACATTATTTTTTGTCGTAATGTGCTCATCTATTTTGACAAAGCGACACAGGAAAGCGTAATTCGTAA
>DASUTP010000416.1:0-6746 GCA_036374515.1 Chryseolinea sp.
GGCGATCTGCGGCGGCTTCAGGAATCTCACGGCTTCAGCCCCCACATCCTTTCCTTTGCTGACAAATCCCGTCGTAGAGGTAAAAATTCTTCTATCCGCTTCTTTAGCTGTCTGCTGAACATCTCTATCGAAATCTTTTAATGACTCGTTGTTTCTGCGCGTAACAATAAGAGACCCGGGTTCGAAATTTTCTCCATTAAGCGAAAATGGTTTTTCAGCTGCCCGGACCTTAACACCGCGCTTCATTAAACCTGCCATAAACGCGACATCCTTTACACTTTCATATTTAAAAATATAGGCGTACGGCTTTTCCGGCAACTTTCCCACAGGACGTGACGGGGCCTGGAACGGCTTGCCAACATTAACCCGCTGACTGGTGGCAAACGCCTTCAGATCGTTTGCATACATAAGGTTCCAGGCAGTTATGTCATATGTTACAGAATCCGCAAGGTTAGATTGAGGTTCGAATATCGTTGTAATGAAGCGAGATTTCGGTTGATAAATACTTACCACCAGATCATCCGTTGTAAGGGTAAAATTTGCAATGGTCTGAGTTTGATAGTCAAATCCACGCATCGATTGCCCTGCCGCGGCGTGCCCATATTTTATTAAATGAAGGTCCATCCATTTCGTAATATGTTCGATCTTGTCGGGATTGTTATCAGCTTTGATAATGTAAGTCTTGTATGGAGAAACAGGATTGGTCAGATTCTCCCTGAAATATTTCTCAAACTCATCTACCACCCGTTCCGCGTGATTGGAAGTAACCTCTATCGTCGCCAGGCCGGATGTATGATGATGGGTTAGTCTGTCCCTCAGTGTAAGCGAATCGCCTTCTTTGGTTGTGATGCTGAGTCCGGACTGGCCGCCTTGCTCATAAGTCATTCCAACGGCGCCATTATACGTCGGATAGGTATCGCCATAACTGGGATAAAATAAATCGAATATCTCTTTGGTAAAATACAGCCATCCCCGCTCATCAAAATGCTTCGCATTATTTTTTCCAATGATTGCCTGAAATTCCCGCTGCCAGGAGGAAATCACTTCATGATAGGGTTCGGCTGCCGGTGCAAAATAATAGGGGTTGTTATAGCCCTGCTCGTGGAAGTCTACATGCACGTGCGGCATCCAATCATGATAAACCTTGAGCCGTTGCCGCGTTTCGATTTGCGTACCCCAGGCCCAGTCACGGTTGAGATCAAAAAGGTAGTGATTGGACCTTCCACCCGGCCAAGGCTCGCGATGTTCTTTGGCATCCTTGCTGCTGTTGGCGGGCTTATTGAGGTATTGATTATAAAAATTAGCATACCGATCGCGGCCATCCGGATTAATGCAGGGATCCAAAATTACGATCGTATTTTTTAACCATTGCTGGGTCTTTGTATTTGAGGGGTTGGCCAATTCGTATAACGTTAACATAGATGCTTCCAACGAACTGGCTTCATTGCCATGGACGTTATAACTTAGCCACACGATTGCTGTTTTGCTACCAGTGGCCCGCCCCTCCTCTAGTCCGGTCCTGCGCAGATTGACTCTGCGTATATTTTCAATCTCTCTTAAATTATCAACGGAACCAACAACCGCATAAACAAGGTGTCTGTGTTCATAGGTTTCACCGTAGTTCCTTAATTCTACCGATGGCATCACATCGGCGACATGTTTGAAATAGTCAACTACCCGGTAATGTTGCGTAAAGCGATCACCCAACTCATAACCTAAAAACTCCTTTGGCGAAAGCAGTTTCTGTGCGGTGAGGAGATAAACAGAAAGGAAAAAAAAGACTAGTAAGATGAGGCGCTTCATAGCATGGACCTTTAATAGACCAGACAAGTTAAGGAATCACATCCATCTACTTCCAAAAAATTGCAACGTTGATTTTTATCTTTTAGATTTAAGAAACCTAACCCCTAAACCAATGAATACAACTTACGCCGGATTTTGGCTGCGCTTTGCCGCCTACCTTATCGACTACATAATCATCTATACCGTTCAGTCCTTTGTGTTTGTTCCAGTGTTGGGTCTTATGGGCATTTCGTTTGCCTCAAAGATGGACAATGTTGAGAATATGTCGGACGCCGAAACAATGGGAATGGCGATGAGCTTTGCAGCTATAATGGGCGCTACCGCATTGTTGACTACCATTATCGCTATTTTATACTGGTCGCTGATGGAATCCTCCAAATACCAGGCTACTCTCGGAAAAATGGCGCTGGGTCTAAGAGTAAGTGACGTCGATGGGAAGAATTTGGATTTTGTAAAGTCGCTCATTCGGAATGTTTGTAAAATTATTTCCGGCATGATTTTCGGCGTCGGCTATATCATGGCTGGCTTTACCGAAAAGAAACAGGGACTTCACGATATGATTGCCGGCACCCTGGTGGTTAAAAAATAATTACGAACCAACGGAAGGGCCATGTTTTCCGGCCCTTTTGTTTTACTTAGTTGCAATTTTTCTTGATCTCTGCTTTAGCTTCAGCAGATCCTAGTTCCTCTGCTTTTTTGAAGTCAAGGCAGGCGTCATATTTGTTATTCATGCTCATTTTGACAAGGGCCCGTTGAAAGTAACTTTCAGGGTCCGTTGGATAGAGTTCGATAGACGACGAATAATCCTCTATTGCCCCTGTATAGTCCTGCTTTTCCGTCTTGCTTAAAGCCCTGTTATCAAAATACACCGGATTAGTAGGATCCAGTTCAATGGCCTTTGTGTAATCGGCGATCGCCCCGGCATGATCGTCTAAATTATATTTTGTAACTCCTCGCAGATTATAGGTTTCCGGCTCCTCGGGATTTAGTTCGATCGCTTTGTCGTAGTCATCCAGTGCCGATTTGAACTCTTCCTTGGCTCCTTTTGCAAGCGCGCGGTTCTCATATATCTGCGCGTCTTGCGGATCGATTTTTAGTGCTTCGTTGTAGTCTGCTATAGCGAGATCGAGATTACCGACATTATACTGCGCAACACCACGGTAGTTATACAGGCTGGCATCTTTTTTTTCCAGTTCAAGGGCTTTTGAATAGTCATCAATCGCGCTGATGAATTCTCCAAGCTCCGCCTTGGTGACACCCCGGTTAAAATACTTATCGGCATCGGCAGGCCCGAGTTCAAGCGCTTTGGAAAAATCAAAATATGCTCCCTGAAGATCTTCAATGTTAAATTTTGCCAGACCCCGGTTGGTATAGGCGTTGGTAAATTTGGGATTGAATTTTATCGCCTTATTGAAGTCTTCAATCGCGCCGTCATCATCGCCCAAAGCCATCTTGGCTTCGCCTCTGTTATTCCATGGCTCAGCGAAGGTTGAATCAATTTCCAGGGCAAGATTAAAGTCTCCGATTGCACCGTAGAAGTCGCTCAACCCTGTCCGTGCCACCCCACGCAAATTAAACGCCTGTTTATTTTTAGGAGTGGCTTCGATTAATTTTTTCAGGTCGGCTTTAGCGCCTTCAAAATCTTTAGCATCGATTTTTGCCTTCGCGGCCTCGAGCTGAGGGTCTTGGGCACATAAGCCGAGGCAGCTAAACAGGCAAACAATTAAGAAGAGGTTTTTCATGTTGTAAAATCTCTGCGAAGTTAAAAATAAATTAGCCTTGCTCAATGTTCGAAACTGGTTACTGGCCGAAGATGGAGATAAATGCGATACGATCCCGAACCATTTAAAGAGAGTTACCACCCGTTTAGAAAATTTTGCCTCCGCGTTTTGTAATTCCAAGTATCTTAAGGGGTTATTTAATGATATGAAGAAACTATTTATCGCTCCTGCTTTTTTATTGAGTTTCACCCTCGCCTGCGGTCAGGAAAAGCCTTTGGACATGACGATGGATTTTGAGGAATATGATCCTCCATCGTCGCTGGTTGTGCCTGAGCATCGTGTGACACGTGCGAAATTTCCGTTTATCGATGTTCACAATCACCAGTTTGGAATGACATCACAAAATCTTGCAGACCTGGTGGCGGAGATGGACAAGCTGAACATGAAGGTTATGGTGAATCTTAGTGGGAGGGGCCGAGGCAGCACCGATCATCTTGAAAAATCATTGGAAAATGTAAAAGGTTCTTATCCAAAACGATTTATCATTTTTACCAACGTCGATTTCGGTGGCATCGACGATGCCGAATGGCAAGCAAGGATGACCAAGCAACTGGAAGAGGATGTCAAGAAGGGAGCGAATGGCTTAAAGATTTACAAGAGTCTGGGTATGTTCAATAAGGACAGCAAAGGCAATCGTATTCATATTGATGACGCGCGCATTGATCCTATCTGGAAGAAATGCGGCGAGTTGGGTATCCCTGTCCTGATCCATGCCGCTGATCCAAAACAATTTTGGCAACCTATCGATAAGAACAACGAAAGGTGGCTTGAACTTAAAACGCATCCCGGCAGACGTCATGATACCGATCCCGTTTCCTGGGAAACCATCATTGCCGAGCAGCACAACCTTTTCAAGAAGCATCCGAATACAAAGTTTATCAATGCGCACCTCGGTTGGTATGGAAGCGATCTTAAAAAGCTCGCTGAACTAATGGACAGGTTCCCGAACATGTACACAGAAATCGGCGCGGTGATTGCCGAACTTGGAAGACAACCCAGGGCCGCGCGGGAGTTCCTGACAAAATACCAGGACCGTGTGATGTTTGGCAAAGACTCCTGGGTGCCTGAGGAATATGAGACCTATTTTCGCGTGCTGGAAACCGCAGACGAATATTTTCCTTATCATAAACGTTATCACGCATTCTGGCGCATGTACGGCCTGGATCTGCCGGACGACATCCTGAAAAAAATATACTACAAGAATGCCCTGAAGGTGATTCCCAATATAGACGCGAGCTTGTTTCCCAAATAACTAGTTGGTCTCCGCAGGCGTATCTTTCTTAAGCCCGCCGATCCGGAACCCAATGCCTGTTGAAAGGTACACGGGTCGGTATTCGTAGTAAGTCTTGGAGATAGGAACGGAAAATCCTCCCTGAAATGTGAAGAACATGTGGTTGTTCATCAGATTGATCCTGCCTATCACCGCGGGTTCGAAGAAGACTTTTGGATCGTCGGCGGCCACGTAGGGTGCAACGGATGCGTCACTGGAAAATTCATTAAAATCCACCAGTGTGATCCGGGGAACAAAAGAAACGTGCATTATCTTTTTGTTGAGGCCGAATGCCGGTTGTATGAAGAACCGCTCGAATTTTCCCGTGGCGCGAATGGGATCTGAGGAGTAATCGAAAAAATCATAGGTATCATAACTCGAACCTTCGCCTTTTCCATAACCCGCAAAAATTTCATAGCACCATTTCCCTTCATTCTCATAATACCCGATGCCGCCTTCAAAAAATTTATGGCGATGATAATCATCGAGATCATCAGGATCCGGACTTTTGTTATCGGCGTAGGAAAAATTTCCCATCAGCCCGATGTGGTTTGTGACTGCAATGGCACCCTGAGCGTCGATACCATTACCGAATTGTACTGAACCTTGAAATTCACCTGCCTTGGTGAATAATGGCGAATTTCTCGCATTTGGGACATACACAGGAGCACAGGATGAAATTATCAGTGCCAGGAAAATTAACTTCTTCATAATTAAAAAATGATAGTAGTAAATTGCGTAAAAATGAAGCTATGACCTTTAATCCCGAATTGCTCAATGAGGTAATCGAAAGCCGTCGATCGGTCTTTCAGCAGGAATACAGTGGGGAACCGGTTAACGACGCTATTGTCGTTCAAATGCTGAAAAACGCTAACTGGGCGCCTACACACAAATTAACAGAACCCTGGAGATTTGTCGTATTTACGGGCGACGGGCTGTCTAAACTCGCAAATTTTCAGGCCGATCTCTACAAAAGAGTTACTATGGGGGACGGTACGTTTAAGGAGGAACGGTATCAGAATTTGCTCACCAAACCCATGTTGTCTTCCCATATTATCGCCATTGGAATGAAACGGGATCCAAAAAGGTCAGTGCCTGAGATTGAAGAGGTCGGTGCCGTGTTTTGCGGCATCCAAAATATGTATCTGACGGCCACGGCGTATGGCGTTGGTGCTTATCTCAGCACGGGAGGTATAACTTACTTCGAGGAAGCCAAACCCTTTTTTGGGTTGGATACCGAAGACAAGCTTCTTGGCTTTTTCCACATCGGAATCCCCAAAAAGGATTTGAACAAGGGGAGGCGCAAGCCTGTCGAAGAAAAAATCGAATGGGTACGTTGATGTATCCTGTGGCTACGTGCGATGCCACCACCAAGCCATGAATTTGTGTTGCGTTCATGAAGTGTTCACGCTTCATTTGCCTGGTCCGCAGCATTCACTTCCCATAAAGTTTGGTTTCACGTTATGGCCTTGCCGGTTTAAAGACAGAAAATGCCGCTCACCTGTCATTGTGGTGGTATACCTTCAGCTGCATTTCCACCTCCCTTATTTCTGGCATCGTTTTCGTAACTTTAGCACACATAATATAGAAACGTATGAAAAAGTTTAGCCTGTTGATTGTGTTGACGCTTTTGTCGTTAACAGCCATGTGTCAGGTGACCGGGAAAATTTTTCCGGCGATGGAGGTCGAAACGGTGGAAGACAAAAAGGTGAACTTACCACAGGATGCGAAGGGTAAATACACGCTGTTAGGATTGGCGTATTCGAAAAAATCGGAAGACGAATTGAACTCGTGGTTTCAGCCGGTTTTCGAAAAATACATTCAAAAGACAAAAGGTATTTTAGCAGGTTTTACCTATGATGTGAACGTGTATTTCATTCCTATGTTCACAG
>DASUTP010000417.1:0-8024 GCA_036374515.1 Chryseolinea sp.
CATCGCCTTTCATGTAAAAGGTGGTGGTATCCCTGAAAGCCCAATCCACGCGAATCGTTTTCCTGCCGGGGCCGTCGACAACTACCTCGCTGAAGGCTGGGCCATTCCATCGAACATCACAATTGGAGCTTTTCGTGCGCCACGATCAAACTTTAATGCAGCTGCAGAACAATCCTTCCTGGATGAACTTGCGGAGCATGCCGGAAAAGATCCAATTGAATTCAGACTTGAGCTTTTAGAACGAGCTAAAACGAATCCTGTCGGCAAAGACAACGATTATGATCCGGATCGGTATGCAGGCGTCTTGAAACTTGTCAAAGAAAAATCAAACTGGTCACAACCACCTGCCAATGTAAGCCGTGGAGTAGCAGCATATTTCTGCCACAACACCTACGTTGCTGAAGTTGTGGATCTCAGGGTGAATGGAACGACTCCCCTAATTGAAAATGTAATTGCCGCTGTGGATTGTGGTATTGTAGTAAATCCCGATGCGGCTAAAAACATGGGCGAAGGTGGAATCATCGATGGTATTGGAAACGCGCTTTTTGGTGAACTCACTTTCAGAGAGGGCGTTCCGGAAAAAAATAACTTCCATCAATACAAAATGATTCGTCAGAAGGAATCCCCAAGGAAGGTCGAAGTGCACTTCGTCAAAAACGAAGAGGAGCCTACGGGACTTGGCGAACCTCTCTTCCCTCCTGTCTTTGCGGCTGTCGCCAATGCATTATACAAAGCGACAGGAAAGCGTTATTACGATCAACCCTTTGCAAAACACATTGAGATGAGCCCGTCGAGGATGTAGAAATATGAACTTAAAGAGCTTGATCTTAATTCAGCTCTTTTAAGTTCTTCAAATCATGTTAACAACGCACCGGACGACTGATCTACGAAAATTCGTTCGTACTCTATCCGGCTCTCCATGTGTACATTAAATGTCATCTACCTTGTCACCATCTTTCTTGGGAGCAACTAAGTTTCGCTTAGTAACCTTCAGATCTTTGAAGTAGCCAATGGTCCCGATATCTACATATAATCCAACGCCTCCTATTGTATGATTACCTAACATCTTATCTACGATGAACGAAGAATACTTCATATCATTGATGAACATTTCGGCCGTTTCACCATTCACTTCTATTCTCATTTTGATCCATTCATTTAATGCTACCGGTGCAGAACCTTCATATGAACCTGGAGGGTAACTCTTTCTTAATGTGTCAAACTTGGCGTGTGGATAAGAAATATACTGCACCGCATGATTTCTAACCATCTGCCTGGTTGCTCTCCCCACTTTGGGTCTCAAGTAAATTCCCTCGAAAGCCGAGTCGTCTTCTTTAATTCTGAAGTATATGCCGATGAAACCAGCAACACCCGGATAAGGTGGTGGATCTTGAATCTGACTATACATCTTCACTTCAATCGTGCCGTTCTCAAAGTCTTCCAAACCGACGAGCCTGGCATAATGGGGTTCATCAACCGTACCTTCGATATTGTTGACATCAAAGGGAAGTGCTTTTAGGTCCCTCTCGATTTTCAGCACTTCTTTCCCTTCGAACTTGATGATAGAACCTGTGACATTATGCAACTCAAAAATTTGCTTTCGAAGAGTGAGTCTCTGCTTCTGAGCAGAGACGTCCATCGTGCAAACCAGAAACAAAAATAGCAATTCAATTTTTTTCATTTCATGAAGCGTTACACAGATGGATACTTAAACGGTTTCTTTCAATTCAGATTTTGTGATGGCCCTGCCAAGAGCACCGAACTCATGCAGCTCCCCAAAAACTTCCATCTTTATCGATTGGTCGATTCCGCCGATACTAACCGGCTCAAACCCATTGTCCCTGATCAACGCTTCTACTTCGCTGTTCACGCTTGTGTCATCGGTCGAATAAAACAATACTTTACCAGGATTTTGGAATGCTTCGCCGGCCAGTGACCCGGCACCGAGTGAACCAAGTGCTTTGACAAGTTTTGCACCACTTGGAAGTAGTCCTTTGAGAATCATTCCGGCTGACTCGTCAGCGCCAATGATTTTTTTAAATCCACCATTGCCGTCAGGTGCAATTGGATTTGATGGATCAATGATGATCTTACCCTGAAGTTCGCTTGCATATTCTTTAAAAAGATCCTGAATTGTGCTGAACCAAACCGAAAGGACCACGATGTCAGCATCTTTGATTGCAGTTTTCACATCAGCGGCTTGTGCCAGTAAGCCAAGGCTCGATGCCAACCCTTTTGCATCTTCAATTTTATGGCTGGCGAGAATTACCTCGCGATTACCCTTAACAAGATTAGAAGCAATGGCTTTTCCGATATTTCCCAAGCCGATTATGGCTACTTTTGATTTCTTAGTTGACATATTGTTTTTGTTTTGTTGATGACACAAAGGAACATCAAACCCCAGGGTCTGCCAATGACCTGGTTTAAGAAAAAGTATTGATCTAGTTTAAGATTTTTGATGGCTATCGGGATTCTCCCTTCGCCATGCGACTGCGAATCCGGCTAAGGAATTCGGGAGTAACTCCGAGATACGCGGCTATTTGTACCTGTGAGAGGCGGTTCTGAAGGTATGGATAGGTTTCAAGAAATGATTGATAGCGTTCCTCGGCCGTTGAACTGAATAGTTGCCCTATTCGCTCTTGTTGCTGCATAAAGTGATTTTCCAGAAGTACTCGGAATATCCTGTCAAACTTAGGTGCTTTGATATATAAGTCAATTAGCGCGCTGTGCGAGATTCGAAGCACCACAGTATCTTCAAGTGCATCAATATTAAAGGTCGATTTAGTCATTTTATGAAAACTCGCCAGATCCGATATCCAGTGATTTTCAGTTGCAAATTGAAGGATGTGATACACACCACCGTCACCAACCCTGTATAGTCGGAGACAACCACGAACAACAAAATCAAAGTACTGGCAGATGTCACCGTGTTGCAAAGCAAATTGCTTCTTAAGGAAAAGATGCGGATGGAACTTTTCTCTCACCAGATCTTTCTCCTCCTTGTTCAATGGAATCAAACGGCTGAAATAGTCCAATAGTGATTGCACCGTTGTAGTCGTTGTGTCTTGCATAGCATCAATGGTCCACTGTAAAGTTACTTAATTCTGACAGAGTAATGCTTAGTGACCTCATGGAGAGTTTTTTGATGTTCTCCGAGCTAAGATTGATATTGTTGTCTTTTATCTTCCTAACGTATCGAGTATATTTTTGTTGAGCCCATTTTGTATCATAAACTCGCGCTTTACTTTGACGGAAGAACACTTACAAAATAAAGTATTTCAACCCGCGGGCAACGCCAAGAATCAGCTTCAAAATCTTAATTCAGCGTGTTCTCTGTACAACGGTCCAAGAATTTCTCTAAGCTTTTTAAAAAATGAGTAGCGATTATCATGCACGGCCGTTGTTGTTTTATCCGGCTCGATTCTTTTACCTGCTTTCAGCATTTTCCCAGAAGCCTCATCAAGGTCTTTAAAAACACCTCCTGCAGTCAACGCCATTATGGTGCTGCCCACCAAAGCCACTTCGTTTGCAGCCGAGATGACTACAGGAACACCTAATACATCTGCGAAGATTTGCGGCCAGGCTTTGATGTTTACTCCACCACCGCCCATTCTTATCTCCTTAACCTGCAGGTTATTTTCTTTCAACGCGTCGTATAGATAACGCATGGAATAAGCGACCCCCTCCAACACGGCGCGTGTAAAGTCGATTGGCGTATGGTCGCGTCGGATACCAAAGAACACGCCTGAAGCATAGGGTCCTGTTTTTGAATCGCGCTCTCCTGTTAGATAAGGCAAACAGAACAGTGGTGGTTCATGGGTGATCTTATTCAGGTCTGCCGATTGCACGTCAACACTAAAAAGCGTTTTCTGCAACCAATCCAAAGGAAGTGCTGCATTGTTAAGTGCTCCTCCGTTTAAGAAGAATCCTTTCTTCAGGGCGTAGGCCTGAATGCGTTTGTTTTCATTCTGGTCAAGCGCGGGCTGATTACCTGGCACACGCAACATGGCTGTGGTACCCAGGTTGATGATGCCCACTCCTTGTTGCAGACCACTAAGGCCGACAGCCAGCGCTGCTCCATCGTAAAGACCCAGCAATACTTTTACATTTTCTTTCAGGCCCCAGGCGGAACACAACTTTTTTTTCAGAGGTGCCAGGTATGTTGTGCCTTCCTCTACCCGGGGAAACTGGCCGGTTGAAAGACTAAGCTTAGAAAGCAGTTCTTCATCCCATTGGAAACTGTCCATATTGAAAAGCTGCGTAGAGGCTGCGGTACTCATGTCGGTCACGCATTCTCCGGTTAGCCATTCAAATAAAAATGACTTGCTATCGGTGAAATATTTTGCCCGTTTAAAGAGCGAGGGTTTCTGCCTGGAGAAATAAAACAGCCGGGGCAGCACATACTGAACGATCAGCGGACAACCCGTCTTTCGATATAAGTCTACATCGTCGAACGCAGTCATAAACTCGGGAAAAACTTCCTGCGACCGGATATCTGTCAAAAGGGTGATATGCGTAATTGGTTTTCTCTGCTCATCCAGCATCATCATACCAAATTGATAAGTGGACGAGACTATGTGGCCTATCTGATCTTTATTAGCATCTTTGAGCAGCTTTCCGCACATGTCGGATAACAGGTTTGTCAATTCGTCGGGATTATGTTCCGCCGCTCCGGGTTCACTGCTGTAGGTATGCAAGGGAGATGAGGCTACTGAGATAATATCGCCTTCTTCATTTACCAAACCCACCTTCAGGTTTGTTGTACCAAGATCGATAGCCAAGGTCAATGCCATATTTATCGATGGTTTCTCAATACTTCGGGGTTAGCTAATTCTCCTCCAACGCCGTCATGTTGAAATACAGAAACCATATCGTCCACACAGGTTTGACCCATGCCATGTAACGATTCCCAGGAGTAGCCACCGAGGTGCGGCGTGATGATTGTATTGTTTAACCTGGCGAGGCGGTGATTGCCATCAATGGGCTCACCTTCCACGACATCGGTTGCGTACGCACCTATTGGACCACGCTGCAGCGCCTCATATAAATCATCTTCAGCTACCAACTCGCCCCGGCACGTGTTTACAATCACGGCGTTTTTTTGCATGGCATCAAACTGTGGTTTACGTAACATCCTTTTGGTCTCGTCGGTAAGAGGACAATGAAAAAGGATCGCGTTGGATCTGACGATCAATTCTTCCAGCGATACTTCGGTGGCATTAAACTGTCTGAACCTTTCTTTATTAATATAGGGATCGGAAGCAATTATATTGGCGTTAAAGCCGTTGGATAAAATTTCCGCGGAGCGAGAACCAATGTTTCCAAGACCGATTATGCCAATCGTTTTTCCCCGTAATTCCAGACCTACCATGTGTGAACGGCTTGCCCACTGGCTGTTTTTTACTGCCTGCGATCCCTGGGGAAGCAGTCTTGAGGCTGCCATCAGGAGTCCTACAGCATACTCGGCCACTGCTTCTCTTTCCACAATTCCTTTCACCCTGGAAACCTGAATACCCAGTTCGGTTGCCGCCACCAGATCTACATTGTCGCAACCGATGCCGTGCCTGGCCAACAGTTTGAGTTTAGTACACTGCTCCAATGTTTTTCGTTTAAATCTGGGTGTGACACTGGCTATAATGCCGTCAGAATCTTTAATTTTCTCCGCCAGTGCATCGTCATCAATATCGGCTGGAACAGTAACGTGCCGTATATCTGCAAATTTTTCCAAGGTGCTGATATGCTCTGTAAAATGCTTGCCGAACGTGCTCGAGTTGACAATCGAAATAAGTGGTCTGTTCATTGATCGTGATCTTTAAATAGGTCGATGTTTTTGGGTTCAATAAAGATAGCGTCTGCTATTGCTCATAAAAATAATGAAACCTGGAGAAAGACATCTATTATTTTAAAGCAGTCACTTTGTGCCCTACGGTGTACTATGCACTGGAGGCTCCGTCAATTGGAGTCACTGCGTCCGCTTACAAAGGCCTCTGGTCTAATTGCCAGCCCCGCGTGCAACGAACAACGTGAACATCAAGCCCTCAGGCAACTTTTAGGGATCAGCATTCCTCACAGTTTTGGATTTGGCAACTTTATCGGCTTCTCAAAGTTGTTTGCACCTCTGACATTTACTTTCCGTCTGAACACCTTATCGTGACACGTGATGTAAAGCACATTAAATTCCGGTCCCCCGAAAACGAGGTTTGAAACCTGTCCTTTTGTTTTCGGCACGGATATGATTGCTTCAACCCGACCAAGGGGATCCATAACCTGAAGCCCGGCGAGACTTGTGACGTATATTCTGCCGTCGCGATCGCACTTGATGCCGTCGCTCCAGGCGTTCTCATCGACATCTCGTACGTGCAGCCATCCAAATCGCTGCTTGTGTAGTAAGGTTCCGTCGGGCTGGATCTGATAGACCCATACCCAATGCGTTGCTGACTCTGTCACGTAAAGCTGCGTCTGGTCCGGTGACAGGCAAACACCGTTTGCAAACTTTAACCCTTCATCGATGATGCTCTTGGTGCCGTCGGGCCTGATCAGATGTAACTTGCTCGGACGTTCTCTTCCATCCGGCGATGTCACATAGACATTTCCGTTGAACGCAATGGTCACATCATTGCCAGGCATTTCATCAGCAACAACATCATATTCCGCTGCCGTCTTGTAACGATGCAGTTGTTTCGTGGGCGGCTCCGACCATCCACCGGTGATCGCCAGCATCTCTCCCGTTGTCGAGAACGTTGTACCGCTGGCCTTTTTTGAATCGGCGATATACACTTCAGCTTTTCCCTCAGGTGTCACCTTGTACGTCTTCGAGTTAGGGATATCCTGAAAGAAAACTTCACCTTTTGCATTGACTGCAATTCCCTCCGTAAATCCGTAATTCTCACCCACCAGCTCCCAGCCTTTGTCACCAGGGAGGATATCAGTCAAAAACTGATTTTTAGTTTTACCGGCTTTGATCGGGGCCGGGTAATCTCTCCACAGCCAACGCATCGCCTCCGGAAAAACAGCCGTACCATGCTGACCATTATGGCCACCGGTACCCCATGCGTGGTTGACATCGTAACCCGCAAACGTCAAAGCGCGCTCCATCGACTCATTGGCTTTCCACCAGTCACCAGCATAGATATTTAGGTCGCCGGATCCATCTTGCAGGAAGATGCGGATTGGTTTTGGTTCCTGTTTTCTGATAAGGATGTCGTATCGGTCAGCACCTCTAAGACCCACGTACGTTCCGATGGCGCTGAACACTCTGGAGAACTCATTTGGATATTCCCAGGCGGCGGTAAATGCGCAGACTGCGCCACTGCTGGATCCGCCGATAGCTCTGTCGTTGCCGGACTTTGAAAGCCGTAGCACCCTTCCATCCGTGGTCTTTTGGCTCTCGACAAAAGGAAAGACCTCATCCAGGAGAAACCGCGCGTAATTCCCACCGAGCCCGTCATATTCGAAACTTCGATTAAAACGATCACCGGCCTCCGGGCTTTGCGCAAGTACTTTTCCAGGTGTAATAAACACACCGATTGTAACAGGCATTTTGTTTTTGGCAATTAGGTTATCGAAAACTGTAGGAGCCTCCCACTGTATTCCGTCCTGATTGACGTAAACACACGCCGGTTTATCTGCCTTGTATTGTGCGGGGACATAAATACTAATCTCACGCGACGTTCCAGGAAATATCTTTGAGTTTGCAAAGGTGAATTTCAGAATCTCGCCTTTTGGAACCCCGGCCTGTTCTTCAGAGTCGGGATCGACCGGATAAGATTCGGTATTAGACTGAGCCATTATACGGCCGGTAAATAAGATGAGGAGAAGAATGAGGGGGGCTTTCATCCTGTTAAACTACTAATGTTTTTCGATTTACGCGTGTGAAGGTTATGAAAGGAAGACTGTTTATGCCGATGGAGACTGTGACTCTGAGAATGGGGCACGAAGTGCGACGCACAAGGTACGAGTATGCCCGAATGCAGGATTTAAGGCGAAGCAAAAAAGATAATGTGAAAATGCTGTAGTGGCTGCGG
>DASUTP010000418.1:0-13837 GCA_036374515.1 Chryseolinea sp.
ACCACGTCACTATTCCAAAGTTCGCCCTAGGGTTTATGCTGCTGCTGATCGCCGGCTGTTCTAAAAATGGTTCTTTGGATGATAAGCAAAATGAAGTGCTCGACAGAATAACTATTGATTTAACCGACAAGAAGCAAACGATCAAGAATTTCGGCGCATCGGATGCCTGGGTTTGTCAATTTGTTGGCCTGTGGCCGGATGCAGGCCGAAACCAGGTAGCCGACTGGTTGTTCAGTATGGAAGAGGATTCCGATGGTAAACCGAAGGGCATTGGACTATCGCTGTGGCGATTCAACATCGGCGCGGGAAGCGCATCGCAAAATAATATCTCCGACGATTGGAGAAAAACAGAGGGTTTTCTTCAGGATAATATGACGTATGACTGGTCTAAACAAGCGGGTCAGAAATGGTTTATGCATGCTGCGAAAGCCCGGGGTGTAGGCCAGTTCATCGGTTTTACAAACAGCCCTCCTGTACAACTGACAAGAAACGGAAAGGCATATTCCGGCAATGGAGAAGCCGCTAACATTGCGCCGGAAAATTACCTTCCCTTCTCAAAATTTTTGACAGACGTTTCGAAGCAATTTGAAAAGGAAGGTATTCCTTTTAATTATTTAAGTCCCTTTAACGAACCGCAGTGGGATTGGACCGGAAACGGTCAGGAAGGCACGCCCTTTACCAACGAAGAAATGTTTGCTATTACAAAAATTTTGGATTCGCTGTTGATCGCTGAAAAGTCGGGCGTCAAAATTCAAATCGCCGAAGCAGCAAAGTTACATTATCTCTATGAAAAGGCTGACAAACAAACGCGGGGCAATCAGGTGTTTGAATTTTTCAACAGCGGCTCACCATTGTTCGTCGGAAACCTTCCATCGGTTGACAAAATTATTTCCGGTCATAGTTATTTTACCACTACGCCTGTGGGGTCAATGAAAGATGTTCGGCAAAAGGTGGCATCATCGCTAACAACTGCTTCGGTGCCGTTGGAATTTTGGCAAACTGAGTACTGTATACTGGGTGATCAGGAAGAGATTCAGGCTACTGGTAAAGACAGGGGAATTGCGCCGGCCTTATACGTTGCACGGCTGATTCACCATGACCTTGTGGTGGCGAATGCATCCGCATGGCATTGGTGGTTATCAGTTTCAGCCTACGACTATAAGGACGGGTTGATATATGTGGAAAAGAAGCGGGAGGGGGGAATAGCTGAGGATACCAAACTTTTGTGGACGCTGGGCAATTACAGCCGTTTCATTCGGCCCGGCGCACAGCGGGTTGAAGTGACTTCGGACAACGTGAATGTAAATAACGTGAACAAGCTCATGATCTCATCTTATTTGAATGCCGCCGATGGAGATCTGATCGCCGTCATTGTCAACAATGGCAATAGCGATGCTCAGCTTGCAATTGACACCCGGGGAGGCGAGGTAAAATCATGGCGTCCGTACTTAACGGGACCAAATCAAGGAGAGGAGTTAAAACCACTTTCACCGGTGATCGATTCCAACAGCATCGTTATCCCCAAGAAGTCTGTCGTAACACTTGTGGGCAGCCTGCGGTAGTTTTATCTTATCGCAATGTTAGCTTATTACGATTCGCGGCGTAAGCGCGACGCCGCGATCACCACGCAGACCGACATCAACGTAAGGCCGAGAAATGAAATTCTGAGCGATGACGCTCCTGCGATAAATCCGATCAACGGCGGACCGATGAGAAATCCCATAAAGCCGAGCGATGAAACTGCCGTGATGGCCATCCCGGCGCTCATGGTTTTAGATTTTCCAGCCGCGCTATAAACCATTGGAACGACGGAAGAAACACCCATCCCGATCAGGAGGAATCCGAACAAGGACGGCACGAAGTGGGGGAGTGCAACGGCGATCAATAGGCCAATAGTTGCGAGTATGCCGCTGGTTTGAAGAATTCGTTTTAATCCAAAACGCCCTGCCAGTCCGTCGGCAAGAAAACGTGTTCCTGCCATGGCGATCATAAAGGTGGTATATCCCATTCCAATTAATTCGCTGTTTACCTGTACAACATTCGAAAAGTAAACACCGGTCCAGTCGAACATCGCCCCTTCAACCATCATTGAACAAAAGGCAATAAGCCCCAGCGCCAAGAGCGATTTATCGGGTATTGCAAAGAATGGACTTTTCTTATCCACTGGCTTATCTTTTTTAATAAGGTGCAGGTTAAAAACTGCGATAGCGACAAGAACAAAAAAGCATACGAAGAGAAAGTGTCGAAACGGTGAAATATCTTGCCCGATCGCCCAGGTACCAAGTGCGGCACCGGCAAATCCCGCCAGGCTCCAAAGTCCATGAAATGTTGCCATCATTCTTTTTTGAAACAGTTCTTCAACGGCAACGGCCTGGGTGTTGATGGAAATATTGAACAGGTTTGCGAAGAACCCAAAAAAGAGCAAGCTCGATGCCACCTGCACGGCAGAAGTAGACAGGCCAATTGCAACGAGTGAAAGCGAATATAATGTAGACGACATTACTACTGTCCCTTTGCTGCCGACTTTTGCTATAAGCCATCCGGCAAAGGCGAGTGAAATGAAAAAGCCGACAGGAAGTGCAAACAAGATTGTTCCCAGCGAAGTTGCGCTCAAGTTGAGTTCAGCCTGGATCGTGGGGATCCGCGATGCCCAGCTTGAAAAACACAATCCGTGAACGAAGAAAAATACCCAGACACTTCGCCTGTTGGATTGGGGGGATAGCACCTGGTCCTGTGAAGGAGATTCTCTGTCATCGCTGGTTTTTTCGCTGGTGATCAGCCTCCATCCACGACGAAGGCCGGTGCTTACATTTGTGATGTCTGTCAATGTCATACCTGCAATATTTTGCAATAAATATAAATAGATGTTGCAATATATTGCAACTAATCAATGCATATTTTGCAATAAAATGTTAAAAGTGCGATATTGCGCTGGTTTAATGCATATCATTGCACCATGCTTAAAGAGGAGCGATTTAAATATATCCTTGAAAAACTTTCGGAAGATCAGAAGGTGACCCTTAAGACTTTGAGCAAGGCGCTGGCGATTTCGGAGTATACTGTGAGGCGGGATCTGAAAGAGCTTACCGATAAAGGATTATTAAAAGCGGTGCGCGGTGGGGCTGTTCCTCATTCACCTACCCCTCATCATTTCCAAGATAGACTACATTACAAAAGCGAAGAGAAGAAAATCATTGCCGAAAAAGCGTTGGCGCTGCTTCAACCTGGGCAGGTTGTTGTTTTCGATGGTGGCACTACAGCACTTGCCATCGCGAGCATCCTTCCCTCCGATCTGCAAATAACTGTCGTTACCAATAGCTTCCCCGTTGTTAGCGTCCTTGAATCACATCCTAACATTGAATTATTGTTTGCCGGTGGAAGGTTGTATAAAAGTGCCTTTACAGCGATCGGTCACGATACGATCCGGTTTTTCCGCAACATACGCGCCGATTTATACTTTATGGGAATATGCAGCATTCACCCCACCATCGGCGTAACAACAATAAATTATGAGGAGAGTGAGGTAAAAAAAGCAATCGTGGAGGTCTCGAAGCAGGTCATCGCCATCACGCCGCATGAACGGATGAATACAGCTGAAGCATTTTTTATTTGTCCTCTTGCTTCTGTTGACACCATTATTACGGACGAAAAAGGGATAACGACCACAAGGGAGTCTCTGAAAGATGCAGGCATCAATGTAATCTAAATACTGAACCCGTCAGATATTCTGCTTTTTCATCTGGTCAATAATATACTCCGACGTTCTCATCGAAAGCGCCAAAATTGTCCAGGTGGGATTTTTGTCAGCCTGCGACACGAACGGTCCCCCATCAACGACAAATAAATTTTTACAATCATGCGCCTGGCTATACTGGTTAAGTGCCGACTTTTTAGGATCGCTACCCATTCGCGTCGTTCCCACTTCATGAATGATCCGGCCTGGCGCCAACAAACCATAGTCGTTTTCCGGTCCATCGTCGCCTGACGTAACAACACCACCCATTTTGTGAATAAGCTCCTTGAATGTTTCCTTCATATGTTTGGCTTGCTTCACTTCATGTTCGCTCCACTTGTAATGGAACCGTAAAACAGGAATACCATATTTATCAACGGTGTGCGGATCGATCTCACAATAGTTGTCTTCACGGGCGATAGCTTCGCCTCGCCCCGACATGCCGATAGTCGCGCCGTAAAAATATCTGTAATCATCTTTCAGTGAAGCGCCGTAACCACCCGCCGCTTTTTGCTTGCCATCGCGTCCTGGATATTTTCCGTTGGTTTTTTCTATGCCGAAACCAAAGCCGTATCCAGGCATGTTCATGCCTCCACCGTATTCAATATGATACCCTCTCGGGAAATCAAGCTTCTTGTTGTCCAGCCACCACGGTGTGTATACATGCATACCGCCAACGCCGTCCTCGTTGTAACGCTTTCTGCCTACAAGATGAGGGAGAATCCCTCCCATCGATGCCCCGGTTGAGTCGTGAAGGTATTTGCCGACGACACCGCTTGCGTTAGCAAGACCATTGGGATTTCGCGCTGATTTTGAATTGAGCAGTAAACGCGCCGATTCGCAGGCACTGGCGGCCAGCATCACAACCTTGGCCTTGACAGTATATTCCTGCAGGTCATCAACATTCACGAAAGAAACGCCAGTTGCTCTACCCTCATCGTTAGTAAGCACTTCCCGTGCCATAGCATAAGGGATAACGTCTACGTTGCCCGTTGCAACTGCAGGATTGACCAGCACTGAGGAAGATGAAAAGTCGGCATGCACGGTACAACCTCTGCCGCACTGGCGGCAATAGAAACAAACTCCCCGCTCCTTGTTCACAGGTTTTGTCAGGATTGAAAGACGTGAAGGAATTACAGGAATATTCAATGACTTTCCGGCATTGGCGATAAAAAGTTCGTGCAACCTCGGCTTTGGCGGCGGAAGGTAAATGCTGTCCGGATCGTTGGGGAGATTTTCCTTCGAACCAAATACACCGATAAGGCGGTCGATCTTATCATAGAAGGGTGCCACATCATCGTAACCGATTGGCCAATCGTCGCCCAGCCCATCAATGCTTCTTCGCTTGAAATCTTTCGGACCGAAACGAAGCGAGATTCTGCCCCAGTGATTGGTACGGCCCCCTACCATTCGCGCGCGAAACCAATCGAATTTTGTTCCATCCTTGTGCGTGTAGGGCTCACCTTCCAGTTCCCATCCACCATACGCCGCATCATAGTCTCCATTATGCCGATATGGGGTGCTCGCACCCCGGCGCGGTGACTCCCATGGCCACTTTAATTGTGTGACATTTTTTGCCGGATCATATAACGGTCCTGCTTCCAGGAGAACAACTTTTACGCCGGCATTCGCCAGAACATAAGCTGCCATGCCTCCGCCGGCACCAGACCCAACAATACAAACGTCATATGATTTTGAAGTCTCCTTAATCTGGAAATTAGGCATGATAGATTGGTTTTAGCGTTTATGTTGTATTAACGTTGAAATTATAAAATGTAAGAAAGAATCACTCTTGCATTTCAAATGCGCTAAAATTTAAGTAAACCTCTCTGTTTACCAAACGAGTTTGGGTTGGTTCCAGAAAGTTTTTTTTCAAACACGACAAAAAGCCTTGGCAAATGCAAAATTCTTAACAAACAGCTGTTAGACAATTAGTATATTCGGGCTGAACGAAAACAACAACACGCACCCGCAAGTGTCCGGAAACTCATGGAAGCGTCGGAGAAATTAACGTATGTGAAATATTCGCCTGACGCAAAACTCTCTCCCTTGGTCGTTTGCTATTATTTCTTCGAAGGTAATTTCGATAAAGAAAAAATCGTTCAGTCACCGCCGACTGGTTATGCGGCAATTACATTCAATTTTCTTGAATCCTATGCAGTTTGTTCAGGACTGGATACGGCCTTCAACGATTCTCCCGGCGCTGTGGTCGTAGGCCAGCAAACGAAGAATTACAAGCTCAGATTATCCGGCCATATTCAGCAGATCGGAATTGTGCTGAAGCCGACCGCCATTGCAACGTTGTTTAGCTATTCTTTAAAAGGACTTGTTGACAAACGTATCGCTTTGGACTTGGTCATCGGTGAAACAGCATCCGAATTGTTGTTCGACCGGTTGAAAAATGAAACACGAACGCAATACCGGTTGGCACTTCTGCATTCTTTTTTAGTGGAGGCCGCCAACGGTTGTGAGCAGCGAATCAACGTAGCTGATTTGGCGGCAGACATTATCCTTAAAAACAAAGGCACTATTGCCATCGAAGAATTGCTGGATGAACTCTGCGTAAGTCGCCGGTATCTGGAACGGAAGTTTATGGATAAAGTAGGACTCTCTCCAAAGCAATATTGCCGTATTGTACGCATGGCCCACATCTCAAACATTGTCGCACATCAGGAAGAGATTGACTGGCAGGATCTCGTTTATAAAGGAGGCTTTCACGATCAGAATCACTTCATAAAGGATTTTAAAGCCTTGAATACGTTGAGCCCTTCCAAATATCATCAGGAACATTCCGAACTTATTCGGTTGCTTCAGGCGAAAAAAAAATCATAGGCCGCATTTTTACTATGTACCAGCTTTAGGGTGCCTTAGTTTTGTTAAAAAAAAATATGAAATCTACGTACATAGTTTTCGGCGGGCTATTAAGCATCTTTTTAATGAGCAGCGCCATAGCCTTGAAAGATTCCCGGGATGCAGGCGCATTGGCCGCGGAAGAGGAAGCTGTTAAAAAAGTTATCATCGCGGAAACGGAAGCGTTCTGGGATAAGGATTTTCAGCGATTGTCAAATTGCTGGGTGCACGACGATTATGTCCGCGTTGTCGGATGGTGGGAGCATGGCGGCGTAACAGTGCGGAAAGGGTGGGCTGTAATTGGGGAGCGCATGGAAAATGTGATCAAGGAAAATCCGGAAAAAAATCGTCAGAATGTAACACGTGAAAATTTTAACATCAGAATATCTGGAAATATGGCTTGGGTGACTTTTGAGCAATATGGAACCGATACGGGCGAGAAAGCAATGGACATGCCTGGCTTGAGCTATGAAACGCGAATTCTTGAAAAGCGCAATGGCCAATGGAAAATTGCCTACGTCGGCTGGCTGTTGGATGGGAAGAAAAAAAATTAACTTACAAAACTGCAATCAATAACATTATGAAAACGATTAACACAACCCAAGAATCAACCGCTGTTCTGGAAATGAAAGGCACGTGTCTCGAGTTTTTTTCAGCTTATCAGGAGCTGGATATTCAACGGATGTTGGGCCTATGTACTTCCGATGGCCTCGTCTATTTTGAACCGTTGGAAGACCTTGGTACCGGACTGATTCATGAAGTAGGCAAGAACATCTGGATGACGCTAATGAACTGCTTCCCGGACATTGATAACACCGTGATACACCAGGAATGGATCCCGGATGGCAACGCCGTTCAGTGTCGCGTACGAATTTTTGGGACGCAGGAGAAGGAGTTTTTAGGCATCCCCGCCAAGGGGCTCAGATTTGATTCGGATCATATATTCATTTTCAAATTCAACGATCAAACCAAAATCCGTGAGATACGCGTGCTTTGGAATCACGAAAAATTTCTCGAGCAACTCATAGGCTAGAAGTTTAAAACTGTTCGGTACTCCGAAGTGAAAGACGATACCCAATCCGTTAAATCTGAAGAAATCTACTTTCTGAGCTAATGGGCTATGAATCCAAAAGTCAATTTCATACATTGACTTTTGAATTTCGCGTAGGTGAGAAATGACTACCGACAACTTTGACTCAAAGAAAGGATACTGGCTGGCAAGTCCATACACGCTTGCCGCCAAGTTTGCTTTTGAACTCGTTACAGTGATTGCAGGCATTCTGATTGCCCTTTTCGAAAACAGTATCCAGCGATATTCCAGCTCCATTTCCAATTAAATTTCGTGTTTTGAAGTTTTCTATGCGCAAAAAAAGGTCGTAGCACACCTTAAGGCCCCCTATGTTTGCAGGAGGGTTAAATCATTCATTTTATAGTTGTGTGTTATTTTGGGTTTTGGGAAATAAGTAAAGGCCGGCTGCATGCGTTTATTGCTCCGGCCTTTTTATTTTTTAGGAATAACGCCGTTTCGGGATGAAAATATTATTACCTCTGATTGCTGCTTGTGCGTTGCTCGTGTCGTGCGACAAAATGAGTCCATTGCGACCTGACCTTACCGTCACAAAAGTTATGGATGATGTCATTACCCGGCTTTATGCCGAAGTTCCTCCTGAAAAATATGACAGCATCGATGATACATTTATTCTGAAATTTCTGACGGCCGAGGAAAAAGCGGTGCTCTCCCGGCGCTACCAGTATTTTACGGTTAACACACCGGTCACTGTTTCATTGATGCGTGATACTGGGCAAAAAATAATTCCTTTCTGGCTGGAGGAGTCCGGGTTTGCAAGAACTGAGCAGGTGGTAAAAAACGAAAGTTACACCTACGAAGTGTGGCAGAAAAAATATCCGGCGGGAAAAGTCGAATTGGGAATTAATGGTTTTGACAAACATCGGCCGGTGTATTTCATTTCGATTGCCCCGCAAGACCCCAACAGTTCCTTGAGCATTTCAGACATCTTCCCGGCTTATGAAGTTTCCACTTTGCAAGCTGGAGCCTTTACATACCATGATTGGTCCGGGCTTGTTCTCACGGAAATACCGGAACAACTTGTGGGACAGAAATTATTTACAACGGTGAGGGGAAGGGCAAGGGAAGCGCACGTTATCAATGCATTTAGAAAAACACCATACCCATCTACCGGCGAGGGCGACCATGTGATGCTTACCTGGAGCGGTTCGCCCAAGACAACCATCGACATACAATGGCGAACAAACACTACAGTTCCCGATGGCGTGGTGAGGTACTGGATCGAGGGGCGGCAGGATACGCTGGTGATGTCTGCAGAGCGTGCAGTGATCCAGGATCGTATGCTTTTTAATGATAGGTATATGCACCGGTTCACTTGTAATTTGAAATATCTTAAGCCCGGAACGCATTATCACTACCAGATCGGATCCAAGGCGAATAGTCATTGGTCTGTAGTTAACACCTTTGACACAGAGCCGGCGGACGAGGATAAATTTTCCTTTATCTGGTTTGGAGATACCCACTGCTTCCCTGATTCCGGAAAACTAATTTCCTTGGCGGCACAACATCAAGACGCTGCATTTTACTCCATTGCAGGCGACCTGGTTAGCACCGGGCTCAACCGCGACGATTGGGACAGGCTTTTTGAACACTCGAAAAACAGTTTCGCCCGAAAGCCTTTAATGCCAGTCCCAGGCAACCACGACCGCCAGGACGGGCTCGGCGCAAAATTATACTATGACTTGTTCAGCCTTCCGAAAAACGGACCGGAAAAAGTTGACACCGAAAGTTCATATTCATTTGAATATGGGAATGCATTATTCATTATGATTGATGCAACGTCGTCGGTAGGCGACCATTCTTCTTGGTTGGAGCAGACACTTTCCCAATCGAAGGCTGCATGGAAGTTTGTTATGTTTCATTTTCCTCCTTACAACTTTGAAGAACCTTATCTGGATATCCAAGAGGCTTGGGTTCCGCTCTTTGATAAATACCACGTGGATATGGTCATCGGTGGCCACATTCATTATTACATGCGTTCCAACCCCATGTACAATGGAAAAGTTGTTGGTGATTTCTCCAAAGGCACTGTGTATGCCATTTCCATCAGCATTCCAAGCAGGCATGATCGTATGACTGCGGAGCCTTATGCCGTCAGGCAGTACAGCGAGGGGTACTTTTATCAGCATATGGAGATTGAGGGAAATACACTGAAGTATGTGACGATGGACAGCGACGGTCAGGTAAAGGACGAATTTACGATCCACAAATAGGCGATGCTGCAAAGTGTCCTGCGATTGACGCAAAACGAGCACTTGTCCAGGTATAAATTTTCTATTTTGAGTTATGTCGTCCATACCTCTGTTAATCCAGCAAAAGCGTCTTACCACCATTTTTTGGCTGAGCATTCTGTTATCGTCCTGTCAGCTAAAAGAACAGCGATCCGATCCATCTCCCGAAGCATCAACATTTTATAATGACACCGTCTTTTGGCAGGAGTATCATGAGGCCTACACGGTTGGTCCTACCCCCGCACACAACGAAGTGAGGAGCGTTGCTGTTGATGGCGATGGCAATGTATGGATTGCAACGGGATCGGGAGTATATCGAAAGAAAGCCCAAGAGAAGCAATGGGCGAATGCAATTCCTGAGAGTGATCAGGGCCCCGCTTTTTCGGTCTTGACAGACGACGACGGCGCGATGTGGATGGGAACGTGGAATGGTCTGTATCGCTACAAAAATGGGCAACTTGAAAAGCTTGAAGGGCTGGAGCCACCAATATCTGTGTTGAGCAGGTCAAGCCAGGGAGTTTATGCTGCAGGACCGTATGGCATTTGGCGCAATTCAGGTAGCGGCTTTACGAAGATGCCCTATCAAACGGCACGGTCTATCCGAGATCTTATTGACGATCAGCAGGGCGGAGTTTGGGTGGGAACCGACGTAGGCCTTTATCACAGCAGCGGTGACAGTACAAAAGTATTCACGGCGGGGAACGAGCTTTTAAGCGCATATATCCGCACCGTTGAAGCAAATGATGACGAAATATGGGCCGGAGGATTAGGCGGCATCACGATTCTAAAAAATGGAGCAAAGGTTAAAACAATAGTCCCGGCAAACGGTCTTCCATCCATTCAGGTCAATACCCTCAGGCGCTCCCCCGAGGGCGATATGTGGGTGGGTACGGACGTGGGCGTTGTAAGATATCGCAAAGATGGCTCTCATTCCTTGTTGCTGAGCAGACGATGGTTAATGGATGATCATGTGAAGGACATCACCTTTGACAGCCATGGCAATGCCTGGATAGCCACCCGGGCCGGCGTAAGCGCTGTGAAAAAAAAGCAGATGACGTTATCTTCTAAGGAACGCTATTTCTACGATGTACTCATGCGCCGGCATATCCGCGATCCCTGGATTGCTGGCCAGTGCCGTTTGCCGGTTGCAGGCGATACCACGCAATGGGCACCCGAAGATGATGACAACGATGGTGAATATACCGGTAACTATCTCGCGATGGAAAGTTTTCGCTATGCCGTCACGAAAAGCGAGGATGCAAAACAAAAGGCATCAAAAGCATTCCGCTTTCTCATGTTTTTGCAGGAAGTGACCGAAACGGATGGATTTTTTGCAAGAACCATTGTTCCTGCTTCGTGGACAGAAGTTCACGATGGCAACCGGAGTTATTCAGGCCAGCAAATAGCTGAAGCGTTGGTTAATGAACCGCGGTTCAAACCCGTTACCACCCGTTGGCACAAATCCCGGGATGGAAAGTGGAGGTGGAAAGGAGATACCAGCAGTGATGAGCTCTGCGGACATATGTTTGCATATTTCTTTTACTACGAGCTTGCCGCCGATGAAAAAGAGCGGCAGATTATCAGCAGGCACGTGGCCAAAATAATGGACCACCTGATGGCCAATGATTATTGTCTCACGGACATCGATGGTAAGGCGACCCGGTGGGGCGTCTGGTCGCCGGAAAAACTGAATCGTGACCCAGAATGGTCCCCGGACAGAAGTTTGAATTCAATGGAATTGTTGTCGTTTCTTAAACTTGCCTACCATGTGACCAGCGACGAAAAATATCAGAACGAATACTTAAGGCTGATCCGGGAAGAAGGATATCTCGCCAACATGGGGAATATTCCCAGGCAGGATCCCGCGTGGTTCATTTATTTCGATGTAATACTGGCGGCCTATCAATATCCCATACTCTTAAAATGCGAAAAAGACCCTGAACTGTTAGCGTTTTATACCAGGCACATTGATTCGTGGCTTGAGCAGCGCAAAGGCGACAAAAATCCACTTATCAATTTTATCTATTGTTTTTCTAGAGATAAAAAAGTCGAGCTAGAATCGTCGATTGGGTTGTTGAAGGACACTCCGCTCGACCTGGTTGACTGGACGATTGATCATGGCCGCAGGGAAGATATCAGTCTTGTACATCAGCCGGTGCTTGATGATTTGCAGGTTAGCGAGCTACAGCCTGCATCCATCCGATCGACCATCCGGTGGGACAAAAATCCGTGGTCTGTAAGCGCGGGCAATCATCATGTGGAGCGCGAACCCGTATTTTGGCTCTTGCCCTATTGGATGGGACGGTACCTCGAGATGATCCGGTAATATCAGCGAAGTGTGAGATAAGGTGACGGAAAAGCGTTGACCGGGTCTCGGATTTCGCAAAGCATGCCTTTATAAACGTAAAATCCATATAGCGTTAGGATCATTTTCGATATTCTTGCCTTGTTATCAGCCATAAGATTAAACCATTAGAAATGAGAAAAGTGACACAAAGGATTTGGATAGCCTGTTTTTTGATCGGGGCATTTTCTTGCTCCACGAAGGAAAAATCTCAAACCAATCAACCGGTTTACAACGATGTCGCCTACCAGCAGGACTTTAGCAGGAAATTCAATCTTCAGGAAGAAGGAGTAACCCTTAAAAAAGTTTTCAGCGACATTAACGATGTTGTCCAGGTATATTCCTCTAACGGGTTGCTTAAAACATTTGCTGGAGACTTTCTCTTTCCAGGTTCTTTGGTGCCTGATAAAACCTATCGCCCGCTCGCTGACAAGAAAATTCTGAACCTCAATCTTTACGAGAATCAATTTGTCTATTTGGAAGATAAGGCTGTCCTCAGCAACGCCTGGGCTGGTAACCTTTATTCGCGCTATTCGCTACCTCGGGCATCGCTGTTTGAAGGCGGGGAGAATTTTGCCTTTCTTATTTCGGATGGTGAAACCCTTCAGTACCTAAAAGATTCAAAGGTCTTGTGGCAAGGAAAAGCCAATGAAAAGATCATCGACATCGCTTTTGATCAAAAGAGAAAAGCTTTCTGGATATTGTCCAAACAGTCGCTCTCGATTTTTTCTGTCGCCGATTTTAAACTTACACAAGCATTTACAGGTACTGACTTAAACTGTTTTGCGCTTGTCAAAGGTGGGCAGGAAATCATTCTGGGGATGAGTGATGGCTATCAGGTCATTGACGCCGATTCCAAGAATCCGAAAGGTGACATTGTGCGCAAGTTACCGTGGACAGAAATCACAACGGTTGAAGAAATCAACGGAAGGGTCTGGTTTGGAACTACCCAGGGCGCTTTTACGACAGATGATAAAGGCGCATTCGTTTATTATGCTTCCAAACGCTGGCTCCCGTCAGACAACGTAGTGGATATTGCAAAAGGTCCGGAAGGCTCTGTCTTGATTCTTACCGACAAAGGTCTCGGTCAGATCTGCTTCAAAAACATGACGCTTTATGACAAAGCAATGTATTTCGAAAAGCAGGTACGTGCGCGTCACATTCGCCATGGCTTTAATGCCACTCTTGGCTACATGCAGGATGGAAGTCTTGCAACCGGGTCGCTCGAAGACTCTGATAACGATGGCCTATGGACGTCAATGTACCTGGGCGGCGAAGTTTTCCGCTATGCGGTGACTAAGTCGGATGAAGCACTGCGAAATATTCGCGAGTCGATGGAAGCGATGGAAAGGCTTTACACTATTAATAAAGTAAAGGGATTTCCGTCTCGTTCATTTGAACGGACTGGCTACAAGTATGAAGATAAACCCTGGAGACGGTCGAGCGATGCTGAATGGGATTGGAAATCTACAACCAGCAGTGATGAAGCGATCGGGCACATATTTGCCTTTGGAGTAATGGCCGAACTTCTTGATGATCAGAAAGACCTTCAGACAAGGGCGATTACTTTAATCGATTCGCTTATGCAGCAC
>DASUTP010000419.1:0-2328 GCA_036374515.1 Chryseolinea sp.
CCATTCCGGATTTTGGAGCAGCGGAGGACGCAGGGATATTTGCAAAGGAAAAGCGTGCGCTGGCAAACCTTAAAAAAGCAGGTCTCATGGTTGCTGGTGCTGCTGTTCAGAAATACATGATGAAGCTTTCCGAAGAACAGGAAGTGCTGATGAACCTGGCGGATATTCTTATCGAATGTTATGTCGCCGAGTCAACCATCCTGCGAGTTCAAAAGATAATCTCCACCGAGGGGGAACAAAATGCTGCAATACAAAAAGAAATAGCTTTCATCTACCTGCATTATGCTATGGAAAAAGCGGCGGCAGCTGCAAAGCACGCAATTATGGCTTTTGCCGAGGGAGACGAGTTAAGATTGATGCTGTTAGGCTTGAAACGGTTCACCAAGATCGATGCTTATAATTTAAAGGAAGCAAGAAGAAAGGTTGCAAATTATGTTATTGAAAAAGGAGAATATCCTTTTTAAAGATGTTTATTAACCTAGACTGAGAAGGTCGGTTCTAGTTTTAGGGCTGGCCTTTTTTATTTGTACGAAACGAAACAGGCGGACTGTTCATTTTTCAACATCATTAAACCCAACAAATGAATTTTCCCGTGAATTTGGGGCATTTTTGGCGCCGCATGATTTTTGGTACGGTCTAGAAAAAAATAACTATGCAGTCGCGAAGCTCTTCATCCACCTTGCTCATTGTTTTGATAATAATCTTCACCTTTCCGCTTTGGGTAGGTCTGGCGGGAGGATTAATTGGAATCGTCGCAGGCGTATTTGGAGCAGTGATAGGTATTATCGCCGGCGTCTTCGGCGCGCTGTTTGGAGCGATCGGCGGGATCTTCGGCTGGATTTTCGATTGGAGCTGGCCGTTTGACGGGTTCTTCCACTGGAATATTTTTTCGATCCTGATCCTTGTACTGATCGTGGTGCTCGTCAGCCGGTCACGAAGAATTTAATTATGAAATGGGATGCTTGTTGTAAAGGTTGTTATTCAGAAAATATTTTGAATAAGTCGGATACTTTTTGACTTCACGAAGCTCTGGGCGAGTCTTGTTAACAAAGACGACTTTGTACTGAAACTCATACCCCTTCTCCACCCGAACATCTTTTTTTACCACGTACCATTGTTTGTTCCAGGGATTAAGAACTTTAACCTCCAAATGGAAAAGACCGGGAGTACTCCTGACCCGAAGGTAGTGACCGGGTTGCTTGTTATAGAGTTTTCCATTCACGTAAACATGCATGGTTGCTCCCTTCTCAACTTGCACAGCAATTCCTGAATCGTATGCTAACAGACTAGTGCTAATCATTAGCAAAGCCACCGCCCCAAACATTTTCATAACAAGATTGTTTTACCCTGTTTAATGCAACCTCCGTGCCATCATTCGTTTGAAAATCTCCTTATTGCGAAAAAACATTTGACCACCCACAACTACCTGTACTCAAAACTTAGAGATATGGCTTGGTTATATTTAATCGGTGCGGGCCTTTTTGAAGTAGCGTTCACCACCTGTTTGAAACTTTCCAACAACTTTGCCCATAAATGGTGGTCAACAGCGTTTTTTATAAGTATAACATTGAGCTTCTATCTGCTGAATAAAGCGATTCAAACAATTCCCATAGGTACGGGCTATGCGGTTTGGACGGGAATCGGCGCGGTTGGAACTGCGATCGTGGGGATCTTCCTTTTTAACGAGCCTGCATTTTTCTGGCGGGTGTTTTTCCTGACGCTCCTGATAGGCTCGATCATCGGTCTCAAGTTCGTTTCGGCCTGAAATATTACATTACGAGTTTTTCCATTTTATACCGCAGCCAATAGCTTTCGTATTCGGGGTTTCGACGGCTTTTCCCGCTAACAGTGCATCAACGGCGTCTTCCACATACTTTTTTGTAGCGCTCGACGCATTGCGGCTGTTGTTGTCGATCGTTCCAATATAGGCCACTTTAAAATCATCACCGGCCTTCTGCAGTACAAATACGTGCGGAGTGTTGGTTGCGCCAAATGATCGCGCTACAGTTTGCGACTCGTCAATGAGGTAAGGGAAATCATAATTTTTTCGCTTTGCCTGCGATACCATCGCATCGAAGGAATCGCCTGGCGACATCTCCGGATCGTTCGCATTGATAGCAATTAGCGGGAATCCTTTTCCCGCATATTTTTCGTTCAGCCCAATAATCCTTTCGTTGTATGCTTTTGAATAAGGACACGTATTGCAATCGAAGATCACGATCAGGCCTTTCGCGTCCGTATAATCAGACAACGCGATCATTTTGCCGTCGACATTCTTTAACTTAAAATCAGCAACCGCATCCCCTATTTCATATTTCAGGGGTTTAC
>DASUTP010000420.1:0-7215 GCA_036374515.1 Chryseolinea sp.
AGTGAGAAAAAACTGACCTACAATTTCAGCAAGTGATCATCGGGTTAAGCGCAACAACGGCAGCATTTCCGCACAACACCCGCCTTTTGTCAGAATTACACCCGTCCATTTAGCTACTCAATGCCGATCTTTGGGGAAAAAAATCTTGAGTATGGCATTGCATAAAAATAATTTGGAAAAAGAGCTTACCAACGCATTCGATGAATTTATAGCCGTCTTTTCCGCGTTCGAGGAAAAAACGATCAACCGTAAACCGTTCCCCAACAGCTGGACCCCTGCGCAAGTCGTCGTACACATTATTCTTGCCACGGATGGGGTGCCTGATTCAGTTACCAAACCGCTCGACCGCGAAATTGATCTTTACCTTCCGGCGATCCGTCCCTGGTGGGAAGATCTGGGCCAAAAATTCACATCGCCGGAACCATTGCAGCCTGATGACACACCGCGATCGAAAGATGAGCTGCTTTCAGAATTACGGCGTGTGCGCGAAAAGGATCTGAATATGGTTGCGGGGGAAGATCTCACGCTGATCTGTCTCGATTTTGAACTTCCAAACATTGGCTACCTTACCCGTTATGAGTGGTTATGGTTTATACAGATGCACTTGAAAAGGCACCTGTTTCAGTTACAGAAAATGACCACCGCGTAGGATCTAATCTATATGTTGAAGGCATGCCCAACAATGGGCAGCAAGATATTGCAAGCAGATCGCGGGCGAATGCGGCAAAGAGTTCAAAAAAGCATTCTTAAAAGTTGTTATTCTTCTTTTGAAATTCTGCCAATGCCGAACTGGTCGCCAGCCTCTACTGCTTTTTTACCGTCAAAGTGTACCTCGACGACCTTTTCACTCATTACAGGATTGCCTTTTTCATCTTTCAGCGCAACAATGACCTTTCGTGTTTTTACATCGATGATCTCACCAGTAGAGGGATAAGCGTGCTTCCCGTCTAAGCTGAATGTGATCCATCCAGGCTGGTCCCGGAGCTCGATACTTTCCATTTGTTTGGGGGGCATGGTCGTATTATCAAAAATATGCATGCGTTGATTGAAGGCATCACATAGCCAGATTTCTGTTTCATCAGGCGTTAACCCAATGCCGTGGCTGGGGCAGCCGTGGCGTTTTACAGGCCCTTGCTGAAATCCAACTACTTCAACGTGGTGAATTTTTTCTCCTGTTCTTATATCACCAATTTCAAATCCAAGCAATCCATTTACATTAACGTAACACAGTGTTTGAGAACCATTAATGGTAAACGGCCTGACCGGTTGTGCGAAGGGACCCACTTGCTTTGTCATGGTATGTGTACGGGCATCCGCCACACCCAGTGTATTTGTACGCAAACCCGCTAAAAAAACGTTGGCGCCATCTCCTCCATAAAGCGTATTGTGGGCGCCCGAGTTAGTAATGATCTGCTTGATTACCGCTCCTGTTTCTGCGTCCACCACATTCCAATGTTCTTTCTCCAGCGTCGGGAGATAAATAACTTTTCCATCCGGGGATATGGAAAGACGATCGCAACCCCCGTCAAACTTTTTCTCCCATACAACTTTTTCGGTTGATAGGTCAATACGTTGCAGCGCTTCAAGGGTTGTGATGTAAATACTGTTAGTGGCGAGACTAACTGCCACGCCCTTCACATTTGAGGGAGTGCCGTCGGCCTTTAGCCCACCCGTGCTGATCCGTTTTACTAAACGGTAATTATTCGAAAGGTCGTAAACAAGAATTCCATGTCCACCATACTCGAGGTAATTGCGAATACCCGGAACAGCGACGTACAGATAACGACTGACATGATTCTTTGCCTGAGGGGAGGTATTTTTCGGCGACTGTTGCCCCCAGCACGGCATGGTCAGAAGCGCTGCTGCGACAACAAGTATAAAGCGGAGTCTTGAAATTGCATTCATATTATTAAAGGTAACAACTTTTACCTTTGCTAAATCTGTGTGATAGAGGAAAATGAGGGACCGGCGGCCGCAATCAGCCCATATCAGATGAACACATTTAAGCAGTGGACGTTTTAGAGATATAGTGCACTATAACCCTTTCTGACTAAATGGAGGATACTGAGATAAAGTCCCTTTTTGCTGAAGTCTATCACAGGTTCATGACGTTAGGTGAAACCTCACTGAAAACTGATCATCAGTCTTCATTGAACCATCTATTCGGACAGCCTGAGCATTACCAAAACACGCTTGCGTTTAACAAAAACGGGTTTGACGTCATTTGCAAAACCAGCACTGAGTTAATTTGCTACCATCACCATGGATTAATGAAAAGTCGCAGCATTGAAAGGAAAAGTTTGTAACCTTTTGATCCGTTCGCTTATCACGTTGTGCAAATCAGAGTAAGTCTACAAGCTCCGGCCGAGGTTATGATCATGGGAACATCCGGTTAAGGTGTCCACTTCGACAAAATTCACTCCCCCACATTGAATCTGGCTACTTTCACTATGAGTAACCGACACTCAAGTAATCCACGGTGGACGAGTCAGGCAAGCTTTAGTTTAACGACTTATAATAGGCACAAACATTTTTCATGACACACTCAGCATGCTTGGGGTTTTTCGGTCGGCAGGTTTCGCGGCCGAGGAACGAGATCGCCATGCCCGCTTCCCCCCAATCTTCTGGGTCGAGCACCTCCATCATTTGTTTTTCTATCTTCTTCGGGTCAGTTCCCATCGCTATGCCAAGGCGGGGTGCAACACGTACCACATGGAGGTCTACAATGATCCCTTCAGCCTTTGCCCCCAACTCCCGCATAATGACATTGGCAGACTTACGTCCAATGCCTGGGAGGGCGGTCAAATCATCCAGGGTCAGGGGAATATTTTTGTCCTGTTTGACCTCTGCCGCAAGGGCCATCAGCCATCGGCTTTTATTGGCGAAATTTCGCACTTTGCTGACCAGCGGGAACAGCGTATCCTCTGTTGCCTTAGCCAAGGATTTCATGTTGGGAAACGACTTAAAGAGATCTGGCGCAACCTTGTTGATATGCGCGTCGGAGTCCTGTGCCGCTAGAATCACCATTACTACCAGTTCATACGCGTTATTGTAGTTCAATGGAAATTTTTTGCCCTTGTATTTTTTGATAAGCGGTTGAATGTCTTTTTTCCAGTTCCTGGTAGCCATTGTCGTTGTTATTTGGATGGGCCTGAAATATAAAAAAAAATTAGCGTGGAAATACTGTGGATGGTTTCAAGTCTCGTGCGGCGGAGGCGCTAAAAATTAGTGTCCATGAATGATTAACAAGCTGATGATTGTTCGAAGGCATTCTACCTTCTCTGTTTCGAAAGACTCGAACCAGGCAGGTCTATAAATCGAGAGCAGTCGATATCCTTGCAAAAGCCCCAAAGGTCGTTGATGAGCATTTCTCTTTCCAGCAAGAAAAAAACGACACAATATAAAAATTACAAAAAGGGCAATTTTCACGAATAAAGTCGCGAAAGACAGTACGCTCAACGGAAAAGTATTTGACAACAAAAGTCTTACATACCGATGATGTTGATCATTTCATTTTTCATAATGTTTTTCCTTCTTCGGCAACATTATTGAAATCGCTGATTTAAGCCATCAGTTTAACGCTGTTGTTATTAGAATCTACGTTGTCTGCTGAGGCTGATTATAAGCAAGGCTTATGAGGCGGTCGCGCTTGCTACTCCTGTATTATTTAGACTCATTGAAGAAATGAATTTGACTTCATCTGCGGGCTGAGTCCAATTGATTGCCATCAGGCAAAAAGTAACGTTGGTGTATGCACTGATAGAACTTTCAATTTGGAGATGTTGCCATGACCTGATATCAAAATTAGTTTCTTTGTTAGGATCACTTTTTTCATTAGGCATTAGCTCTTAAAACAACCATTTATGAAAAAATCAGTTTTACTTTTAATTCCCACGCTATGGGTATGGATCTCTGGTATAGCCCAGGTTCCGCAACTTACCGACAACGCCGTGCAAGGCACCGGACTAAATCAGCACAACTATGTAGGAGCTGGCTGGACGCACAATTCAACAACTTCTAGTTTTTACAACAACACGCTTTCATTTTCCAACGTCGCTGGAGCCTACCTAACGTTTACTTTTGAAGGCAGTGCAATAGAATGGTATACGGAGAAAAAAAACTGGCACGGCATTGCTGCCGTTTCTATTGATGGAGGTTCAGAGATATTGATCGATCTTTATTCAAGCACAGAACAGCATTCGCTGGTTTACAGCAGCTCTTCGCTGGAGCAAGGAACACACACCATTAAGATTAGAGCAACGGGGACGAAGAATCCCGCCTCCATCGGAACCTATACCATCCATGATTTTTTTAAAGTATATCAGCAAGTGTCTAGCGTCAGTGCTCCATTTCGCAACACATCGACAGGGATTGGGGCTCTCGAAGAACCCCAATATATAGGAGGGTCAAATTCCGCCTTTGGATATCATGCCTTGAACAGTAGTTCTCTGAATTATGGCAACACTGCTGTAGGATCTGAAGCGCTTACCGGGGCGAGTAAAACAAATGATCGCAATACCGCGGTAGGCTATCGTGCGATGTATCATGGGCCGAAGCTTCAAGGCGGCAGCAGCAACACCGCTGTAGGAGCCAATGCCTTAGAAGTTATCGATGCTGGTGCTCATAACACAGCAATCGGCGCGGACTCGGGACCGGTCGAGGGACCAGTTTTGATTGGCACTACCGCATTAGGGGCAGGTGCCAAGACGACTGCTGACGGCCAAGTTCGTATCGGTGATCACTTAATATCAAGCATCGGAGGCAACGTATCATGGTCCACGCTTTCAGACGGCCGTTTTAAAAAAGATCTTCGTGAAGATGTTTCCGGCCTCGACTTCGTGAAACAACTCAGACCTGTAAGCTACATGGTGGACAAAACTTCCGTACAAAAGTTTTTAGGGATTCCAGATAGTCTTGTAAACTCCCGTTTGGCAAAAAAAGAAATACCCAGACGTCAAACTGGATTTGTTGCGCAGGAAGTCGATGCCTTGGTAAAAAAAACTGGTTATGTTTTCCACGGAGTGGATGCTCCTAAAAATGAAAAGGATCCCTACACCATCCGTTATGCCGAATTTGTGGTACCGTTGGTCAAAGCGGTGCAAGAACTGTCGGCCAAGAATGAAGAGCAGTTAAAAATGATAGCTGATCAGCAAAACCAAATTGCGGAGCTAATCAACAGGTTAGAAAAAGTTGAGAATGGAACGTCGGGGCCTAAATCAACGCAGATGTCCCTCCTGCAAAACACGCCTAATCCATTTTCGGTCGACACAGAAATTAAAATGGTTTTGCCGGAGACAGCGGTAAATGCCACTGTGATTGTTTATAATCTGGAAGGAAAGCAAGTGAGAGAGTTGGAGATAGAGGGCCGTGGCCACGTAAGCGCTACCATCTTCGGTAACCAACTAGGCGCGGGAATGTACATTTACACATTAATTGTCGATGGAACTGTCGTTGATACCAAACGCATGATTCTCACCAAATAGCTTATATACTAACGTAAAATTACGTCGGACATGACCAAAAGTACCGCAGTTAACGCTGCGGTACTTTCTATTTTGAGATGCTTTGATGACGATCCAAAAACCAAGAAGCAAGCCCGACGACAATCGGACCGGCTGTTAAGAAGGGCGGTCAGCTTTCTCTAAACTAACAACCTTCGTTCCACTTCAAATTCTTAGCCTTGCCCTGTTCCTTGATCGCTTTCATCATCGACGCGTCCAACATTTTATCTTTGACGTTCTGAGGAGTATTTTTAGAGATAAATTCCTGCCTTTTTTTGTTTAGCGATTGAATCTCCGCCTGAATCTTAGTACGCTGTTCCGCCTTCTGCGTTATATACACCTTACGCTGCAAGAGGCTCATGGATCGCATTTCTGTGGGAAGGTCGTCTGACTTAATTTCAGTAATTATTTTTGCGTTGTCCCTTGATGCATCCACCAGATCCCAACTGGAATTTTTATAGGCATGTGAGCTCTTGCAAAAACTGCGCTCCGCCATATTGGCCAGTCCATAGCTCGCCGCATTATTGTCCTGCGCAATTTGTTGTTCCTTCTTATACACACCTGATGCACCGTAGTAGACATAGGTCGCGTTAAGTTTGTCGTTTAATGCGGCAATCTCGCCATCGTAAGGTGTTGGAACGTAGACAGTCTCGCTGTTTTGTTCGATATTCATAAAGGTCCCCCCTGTTAAATCGGCGCCACGCTTCCAACTCAAAGTGATGCCGTCATTAAATTCACCGCAGTAAATGGTATTCACCACCACTTCCTTTTCCTTTGCCGCACTACAGGCGAGCTCATACGATACATTTCCCATAGTAAACGGTTCGTTGCCCGCAATAAAAATCATTTTCAAATCAGCCTTCGAAGCAGACCACGCCAGTTGATTCAATGCAGTTTTGATCACCTGTCCACAAAATTCACTGCCGCCATTGGTGCTCAATGAAAATAATTTCTCAGAAATAACATCAAGATCATCCGTTAACGCACTCACCTGGCGAATGTAACCTTCATAAGATGAAAGCCCGTCATTGCCATATTCGTACAGCGCAATCTTAATATTGGGCTGCGTACCATCCGCGCTTTTGGCGGCTGCCACCTCATTTACAATTTTCCACAACTGTGATTTTGCCTGATCGATTAAACCATCCATGCTATTGCTCGTGTCAAGCAACAGCGCCAGCATGATCGTTTGACCTGCAGCGGGAGCAACGGGGTGATTGTCAGGATTCAGCTCATCGGTGCTGAAGCTCATCAATAGAAAAGCCAGGAGGAAAACAAATGGCCCTGAAAAAATGCGGTAATGAGGTAGATGTTTCATAATCGTATGCGTTTGTTGTGGTAAAGTTTACGCGAAAAAACAGGATACGGTATCTAAACTTCGTGAAGGCTTTAGCCCACTAAGGGAAGGCGGCCCGACACTAAGTGAACAGGTACAATAGAACCATTCAGGGCTCAAATCGGTAAATATTATAATGTTAACTTTCCGAAGAATCCACTTCAGACCATGATGAAACGGTTATTTCTGCTCGCATTTCTTGCCACGCTACTCGCAGGACCATGCCTTGGGCAGAAAGAGAAGGAATCGTATAAAAAAAGTTTATCCAGCCGCACGAGCGCTGAACAATTGTTGAATGAGGCCGAATCGCTGAAGGTTGCTAATCCCGATGCCGCCCTCGACAAGGTTCAGCAGGCACTCGCCATAAGCGTAGCACAG
>DASUTP010000421.1:0-13777 GCA_036374515.1 Chryseolinea sp.
GATTGCTCAAGTACAGGAAGCAATTCCTTCATGCTGCTGATTTTCTTATCGTAGATGAGAACAAAAGGCTGATCGAGATCAACTTCCATTTTCTCCGTGTTGGTCACGAAGTAAGGTGAAAGATATCCCCTGTCAAACTGCATACCTTCTACGGTCTTTACTTCTGTTTCAGTTCCTTTTGCTTCTTCAACAGTGATGACGCCATCCTTCCCAACTTTATCCATTGCGTCCGCGATCATCTTTCCAATGGTCGCATCGTTGTTAGAAGAGATAGTAGCGATTTGAGCTATTTCGCTAGCATCTTTAATTTTTCTGGATTGTTTCCTCAAATTTTCAACCACTGCATCAACAGCTTTGTCGATACCGCGTTTCAAATCCATTGGGTTCGCGCCAGCTGCTACGTTTTTAATACCGTGAGCGTAGATGGACTGCGCTAACACTGTAGCAGTGGTAGTACCATCACCTGCCGCGTCAGCAGTTTTAGAAGCTACTTCTTTCACGAGTTGTGCACCCATGTTTTCGATAGCGTCTTTCAACTCGATCTCCTTAGCCACGGAAACACCATCTTTTGTAACAGTAGGTGCACCGAACTTCTTATCAAGGATAACATTGCGCCCTTTTGGGCCGAGGGTAACCTTCACTGCATCAGCTAGTTTGTCTACACCCTTTTTTATTTTGTCTCTCGCGCTGGTTTCAAACGTTATTTCTTTCGCCATAATTTTTTAAAGTTTGGAGGTTGATTAAATGATTCCGAAAATATCAGAGTTTCTCATGATGAGGTACTCTTTTCCGTCGATGTTGATCTCAGTACCGGAATATTTTCCGTACAGAACATTGTCACCAACTTTTACAGTAACAGGCTTGTCTTTTACGCCTTCACCTACGGCAATGATCTTGCCCTTTTGAGGTTTTTCTTTTGCAGTGTCTGGGATGATGATACCAGATGCTGTTTTTGTTTCAGCTTCAGCGGGCTCAACTAATACCCGGTCCTCATTTGGTTTGAAGTTGATTTTGGCCATATGTTATAAATGGTTTAAAAGGTTAACAAATTTGACAGATCCCCTCTCGCAGCTTTTATGCCAAGGCGAAAAGTGACGCGAATTAGGGAAAATTTTACACATAGTGTCAGACTTTGGCTGTATTTAATATTTTAACCGGCATCGATTTAACCTTCGAAGAGTCAGGATGGCAGACATGGCAGAGTCGGATCTGACCCAGAAAATAAAGGAAGTCAGGAAAATATTACGTTTCGATTGGCCCGGTGTATAAAATTCAACTTTGTTCCAACGGCAATAAAGGCTAAATTGGTTAGCAAGAAAACTTGCGGATATGGACAAATTATCAAAGGACTGGCTTACTCAAGGGTTAATTGATTTTGAGTACAAGAAGTATGTTTTAATGGCGTATTTGCAACGGGTTAAAACTTCTTTTAGCAGAATTGAACTTTACCCATTTATGGCTGACTTGGTGTTTCATTACCGGAACCTGTTAACCCTGAAAGAAAACAAGACCTTAATGCGGGAGTCTTTCCCGAAAGAGCTCTCGCTAGAGGATTTTAAAAAGCTAGAACTGAGCTATCGCCAGATGATCGAGGACGACGCGATCATGGACGAACTGGAGTCAATTATCGATTTTGCGTTGCCTCAGATCAAAGGCTCGCTCAATGAAGGCTCCGTAATCTATGATTATGTAGAGTCAAAATGTGAAATCTCGCCTGTTGGTGTAACGCCGCTATACGCGAAGGAAGGATATTTGTTCGTAACCCAGCCACCGGAAAAGGAAACGAGCATTTACCGGTACCAGGTTAGCATCTTCGAGGGAAGCCAAGAGCAGCTGAGAAGCCTTAACACCGAATTCATTGAGAGGGTGGAGAAAAATGCCATGAATACCTACGAAAATTTGAAGCTGACACTGATTCGAAAATTCCGCGATCTACCGAACCCTGCCGCTTACCTTATTTTGGCAAAAATGAGATTTCCATTCGCCGAAACCTTGATGCCTGTTGCGAAAAGACTGTTTGTGAAACACATTTCACAAGCCGCTTGAGATAGTTGGAGGGATTACTGGGCCGAGTCCGCAGGGGCTGCGCTCTCGTCAGGACTCAAGTTCATGGGTGGTACCCCCGCCGGAGCTTGTTCACCCGCCCTTTCCAAAACGTCGTTGGTGCCCGTGCCCCTGTTTGGGGTGATAAAATTCGTCGTCAGGCAGAGAACCATGATTGCGATAATAAATCCCCAAGTCAATTTCTCCAGCAAGTCGCCGGTTTTCTTTACACCAATTATGTTGCTGGCTGAAGATCCTCCGAATTGACTGGTCAGACCACCGCCTTTTGAATTTTGGGCTAAAATCACCAACACTAAAAGTATTGCAAATAGGATAATCAGGGCGATGACGATGTTATACATAATCCTTACTTCTTCAGTTCTTCAATTTGAGCCGCAAAGTAAGCCTTTTTTTGTGGAAACTTCCAAATCAGCTTCTTCAGAACCTCAATTGCCTTGTCCCTTTTTCCTTGTTTCAGCAGTAGCTCAACGAGGGTTTCTGAAACGATATTGTCCGTAAATTCGCCTGTTTTTATGGATGAAAGGTCGCCTTCCTGGAAATTGCCCGCCTTGTCTTTAGCATTTGAGATTGAGGGTTGGGTCTTGATAAATTGTTCAATTATTTCCAGTTGCTCCTTTTGCTTTTCATTTGCAGGTTCGATCTGACTCTTTGTATCAACTATTTCGTCGATGATATCTTTCCGATCCGGATGCTTTCGTTTGGGGTTCTTCGTTTCCTCACTCTCCATTGCGTGCTGTGCGTTCAAGGCCTTACTTAGTTCAATGATTCTTTCCCGCTTTGTTTTGGCATGATCGTCGCCGGAGCCTGTTGGCTTTAAATCAGCTCCAGGATTGTCCACGAACATCATTTCAAAGTTGTGCCGTGCATTGTAAAGCGCTGTGACGTCCTTTATTACCTTTTCGGCCAGGTCGTCCGATTCGTTTGCCGACGATAACGGAATTTCCGTCTTCTTTTCCTTCGTTTGGGCCAAGCTCTCAACAATTGGAGCTGCGGTAATGTTCGGTGCCTCGTCGTTAGCGGCTAACATGCCTCCGTTGCCGAATGCGTCACTCATCATATTTTTCAGGATTGCCCTATCAGCCGAATAGACCGCCGCAAGCTGCAGCTCGGTCAGTTGCTCGGCGAAGCCGTGCTCCTTGCTTGTCCGCGCAGCCAAAACGTGCAAAAGCTGGCTGTACGGATAAGTTTCGCGCATAGAATGAAGGTCTTTTGCCTCTTCCACGGAACTTGAAGGATAATTCTGGAGGATCTTTTTTAGTAAGTCTTTTTCCACAAGAAGGATATTTGGCTAAGGTAAAAATAACAAAATTTACCAATTGGCAATGGAGGCATTGAAGATGTCGTTGACGATCCGCTCAAATATCTGCCGAGTGTACTGCTCCTGGACATCAGCGAGGTTCTGATCGTTCGGGAAATCCTTGTAAAACGAGAAAGTTTTGTCTTTGAATGACATGGACTCGTCCAGGGTGTTAACGTAGGTAGCTCTGACTGTAATGGTCAGCCGGGTTGAAGAGGCATAATTCATCTCGTCCGGGTCATTGCCGGTGGCCGTCGGTGCAATAGGCAGGGGCGCGAAACCCACGATTTCGCCTTCCATTTGGAGCTCGCCTTCCTCCGCAACCACCGCAAGATTTGAATTCTGAATGATGTAATTCTTTAGCTGATTGGTAAAAGTCTGACCCATATTGGCTTCGCCAAGGTCGGTGTTATTGTAAAATTCGCTGATCGAGATGGTGGTTGCTGTGGTTGACGTGCCTGTCATCGAGTAATTTATTCCTACGCCGCATGATGTCACCGCCATCACGAACAAAAACGGTCCGAGTATCCTGGCCAGGTTACCACACGCATTAATCAGCCTCAACCTGCTAATCTTCAAGATCGTACTGTTTTATTTTTCGATAAAGGGTGCGCTCCGAAATACCCAAATCGCGTGCCGCATATTTGCGCTTGTTGTTGTTCTTCCTAAGCGCCCTGATGATGAGTTCTTTTTCTTTCTTTTCGATCGATAGTGATTCGTCTTCCGTCACATGCGAAATATCATGGACGTCAACCTCGCTCGCATCGCCCGTTTGAGTCGGCAGGTTTAACACCACATGATCATTTTGCACGCCGTTTTGGTCGGTTTCAATACCGTCGAAAAGCTCGGGGTGATCCTTTACCAGCTGGGTCACTTTGGTTTGGTTAGGCACTGTCTCTAAGACAAGTTTCTTAAGCTCATTAAAGTCTTTCTTCATGTCGAAAAGGACCTTGTAAAGGATGTCCCTTTCTGAAAGCCCCTCTTTTTCAGCAACAGCGTTCCGGTACAGGGCCGGCAATGTCGACTGCTTCGGAAGGTAGCGTTGCAGGTGGTCAGGATCGATGTCTTTGTGGTCGGAGGATAAAACCGAGATTTGCTCCACCAGATTTTTGAGTTGACGGATGTTCCCGGGAAACCGGTACGACAGGAGGATCTCTTTCGCCTCTTCCGTTAAAACGATGGGTTTTACTTTATATTTATCTGCGAAATCGCCTGCGAATTTCCTGAATAACAGCTCAATATCTTTCCCTCGTTCACGTAAAGGTGGAACATAGATGGGCACTGTGCTCAATCGGTAATACAAGTCTTCGCGGAATTTTCCCTCCTCCACATTCTTCATCAGGTTCACATTTGTGGCTGCTACAACCCGCACGTCTGTCTTTAAAACCTTAGAAGATCCCACTTTAATAAACTCTCCGTTCTCCAGCACGCGCAGCAATCGCGCCTGTGTACTTAGCGGCATCTCACCGATCTCATCGAGAAAGATAGTTCCGCCATTGGTGACTTCGAAGTATCCCTTCCTCGATTCGTGGGCGCCTGTAAACGAGCCTTTTTCATGTCCAAACAATTCGGAGTCAATCGTGCCCTCAGGTATGGAGCCGCAGTTTATGGCTATGAACTGGCCATGCTTGCGTGCGCTTAAATGATGAATGATCTTGGAAAACGACTCTTTACCGCTCCCGCTTTCGCCGGTGATCAGCACGGACATATCGGTAGGAGCTACCTGGATGGCAACACTAACGGCATTGTTCAGCAAAGGCGAACTGCCGATGATCCCGAATCGCTGCTTTACATTTTGTATTTCTATGTCTGAAACGGCCATTTTACGTGAAATTCAAATTTAGGACCTAACGGCCTTGCCAACTAAAGTGCCACCTGTGCATTCCTCAACGAGTACGTTCACGTAGTCGCCTTTTCGGAAATATTCCTGAGGAAAAACAATCACCTTGTTGTGAGTGTTCCTGCCCTGAAGAAAGTTCTCGGAACGTTTTGAGGGTCCTTCGACAAGGACCTTGTGCACCTTTCCAACATCGGCTCTATTCCGCTGCAACGAGTGTTCGCGCTGCTTATTAATAATCTGATCGAGCCTCGCCTTTTTAACTTCAAGCGAAATATCATCTTTCCATTTCTTCGCTGCCAGCGTCCCCGGGCGTTCGGAATAGAAGAACATATAGGCAAAGTCAAATTGGACCTCATCCATCAGTGACAATGTATCCTGATGCTCCTCGTCTGTCTCTGTGCAAAAACCGGTAATCATATCAGAAGAAATACTGCACTCAACGCCTAATATCTCTCTGATCCTCTTAGCCTTATTCAAGTACCACTCACGCGAATATCCACGATTCATAAGGTCGAGAATACGACTGTTTCCGCTTTGCACCGGCAGGTGAATGGACTTACAAATGTTATCATAGCGTGCCATTACATGCAGCACGTCGTCTGTAATATCCTTTGGATGGGAGGTGGAAAACCGGATCCGTAAATCCGGCGACACCTGAGCCACCAATGCCAGCAGCTCAGCAAAGGTTACTACGCCTGACGCGTTCTTCTTTTCGATCCAGGCTTTGTTGTTTTCTTCCTCCGACCATTTGTATGAGTCCACATTTTGGCCAAGCAACGTGACCTCCCGAAACCCATTAAGAAAAAGGCCTCGTGCCTCTTCAACAATTGAAAGGGGATCACGACTCCGTTCACGGCCCCTGGTAAAAGGTACCACGCAAAAGGTGCACATATTATCACATCCCCGCATGATGGAAATGAAAGCGGTGATCCCGTTGGAGTTCAGCCGCACGGGGTTTATATCAGCATAAGTCTCTTCCCGGGAAAGGAAAGTATTGACAGCCTTATCACCGTCATCAACCTGACTGATAAGATTAGGCAGATCGCGGTATGCATCGGGTCCTGCAACAAGATCGACTATTTTCTCCTCCTCCAGGAGTTTAGATTTCAAACGTTCTGCCATACATCCCAAAACTCCCACCAGCAATGCCGGATTGCTCTTCTTTAAACTGTTGATGTAATTAAGCCTGTTACGTACCGTTAGTTCCGCTTTTTCGCGGATGGAGCAGGTATTGAGAAAAATAACGTCTGCCTTAAGAATGTCAGAGGTGGTATCGAAGCCACTCTTTTTCAGGATCGAAGCCACGATCTCGCTATCGGAAAAATTCATCTGGCAGCCGTAGCTTTCAATGTAAAGCTTCCGGCCATTGCCCGAATCCGTATTCTGGGAAACACGAACCACCTCACAGGTTTCCTCAGTCTCTTTCAAAATTTCCAGTTCGCTAATCAAATTCGCCATGAGTTCGTTTTTCCAAGACGCAAAAATAATAACTTTAGCTTTTCAAATGACATCTTGTCAGTCGAATAAATTCAGATTTAAAATTTGAAAAATCGGGGGATGGCGCTAATAAAATCGGTACGGGGATACAGTCCCAAATTCGGGAAAAATTGTTTTTTGGCGGAAAATGCGACCGTTGTCGGGGAAGTCGAAATGGGGGAGAACTGCACGGTCTGGTTCAATGCCGTTGTTAGGGGAGATGTGCATTCCATCAAGATCGGCGACAATACCAACATTCAGGATGGCGCCATTATTCATGGGACTTATCAAAAAAATAATACGGTGATCGGAAGCAATGTGTCGATCGCCCACAACGCAGTGGTACACGGCTGTAAAGTTGAGGACAACGTTCTGATCGGTATGGGAGCCATCGTTATGGACGGCGCGATAATAGGTTCACACTCCGTCATTGCCGCGGGCGCCGTGGTACTGCCCGGAACGGTGGTTGAGGCCAATAGCATCTATGCTGGTATGCCTGCAAAAAAAGTAAAAGATATTTCTCCCGAAATGAAAGACGTCATTCAACGAACTGCAAAAAATTATCCGATGTACGCTTCATGGTTCGAATTGCAGTAAAATTGCCGTCAAAAAAAATTAGAACGTTTTCGCATTTTTTTGTTAACTTAAAAATAAAGACTCTCGACGTTATGGCCTTGGATGATAATAAAGGTTTTGACCTGGACGTGATAAAAGACTATTCGCAAAAGATGAAGGCGATGGGGCTGGACTACGTGTTAGACGACGAGGATGAGACAACGGACGAGTACGCGCATTTTTATTTCATTGGAAAGTTTGAGGGGAAGGACGTCATCTATGATACGGCTATTTATACGCTAAGACTTCATCACGAAAGCGAATTGTATGAAATCGCGGAGCACCGTGCTGCGAAACATTTTCCGGAGTACAAAAAGATAACGTATGAGGAAGACGAAAACGGGAATCTTGCAGCGCTGGACCCGTTGGAAGAGGAGATCGGCCTTTACATGGCCGAAGTTATCATGACGTTAGAGGAGGAAGAATCGGTAAAAGTGAAAGAGCACGTCGATCTGGACGTTAATACGGATTTTGGTATCAGCCTGGATGTTGGGTTACACGTTGAAAAAATTACGCCTAAAGTCATCGAGAAGTTCATAAAGGATTTTAATGAGGACAGCCTTCAGCTGGACGATACATTATACTCCTTTCAGACGCAGGACCAGGAAGCCTGAAAAACCGGTGTTGTAGTTTTTATCTTACGGGGTGGCGGTCAATTCTTAAATTCTCTTCATATTTGCCCCCTATAACTTTAAAATTGGAATGAAGAATTTGTCCCTTATCTTAAATGCCATACTGCTGGTAGCCGTTGGTATATTGTTTTTTCTACATTTTTCAGGCAATAAACCAGCCACGACCGGGTCTGATGGCGCAGCATCGTCAGTCCCAAGCGACGTCAGAATCGCCTACATCAATTCGGATTCAGTGTTGCAACACTATGAATATTTAAAAGCCAATCGGGTAACAATAGAAGAAAAAACAAAAAAAATTGAGCAGGAATACCGCAACAGGGCTCAAGGATTACAGAATGAAATAACGGCTTACCAAAGGAATGTGACGAACATGACCCTGGGCCAAGTAAAGGCTGTCGAAGAGGATCTAGGTAAAAAACAGCAGAACCTTCAGATGTATCAGCAGAGCATCAGTCAGCAATTAATGGAGGAAGAAGCCAAATTGAATAAAGAGTTGTACGACCGGGTAACAGCGTATTTAAAAAAATATGCGAAGGAAAAAAACCTTCATGTGGTTTTGAAGTATGATCCAACCAGCGATTTATTGTTTGCGGGCGAAGCTTTGGATGTATCGCAGGATGTTATAAAAGGATTGAACGCCGAGTACCAGGGGGAGAAAGCCGGTCCTGGCGCGGCTAAGAAAGATAGCACCGCTACAAAAAAGTAATCGGTGTACCATTATCCCAAAAAAACCGGTCTTTAGGCCGGTTTTTTTATTTTATATTTGGTTTTGCCTTATGTTAAAAAGATTTTTTGGGGCATCTCAAGAGCAGAAACAAATCGGTTTGATGCTCTGCACCGGATTTTTTATGGGTGTCTTCCTGGCAACATACCAGGTAACAGCAGATTCATTGTTCCTGAACAGAATGGGAGATCAGCTGGACAAAGCTTTTCTCGTGGCAGGCGGGTTGGGAATGTTAACCACCGCGTTGTTCTCCATGTTCCAAAACCGCCTGAAGTTTACAAGCCTGGCGCTTGGGTCGGTCGTGTTAATTTTTCTATTCACTTTAAGTGCTTATTGGTTGATCCATTACGGAAACGCCGCGTATCAGGATCAATTCATTTTTGCACTTTATTGTATGACGGGCCCCATTACCGCGGTGCTTCTCCTGAGCTTCTGGGGACTGTTCGGGCGTTTGTTTAACTTCCGTCAATCAAAGCGATTGATCGGCTGGATTGACACCGGACAATTGATCGCATCTATCCTTGCCACGCTGATCGTAATTCCGTTTACCACTGAACTCATTCAGGATACTTCAAACTACCTGTTGCTTTGCGCCATTAGTATGGCCGTTGTATGCGGGCTCCTGATCACCATTGCTTCTAAGTTCACATTGTCGAAAAACGATCCGCGCGAGTTTGGTATAACAGTAAGGCAGGAGACGCGGCTTATTAAACTTGTCCGCGATCCATATATCGTATTGCTGTCGGCGTTCTTATTTGTGTCGATGATCATGTTTGTGTTGAGCCAGTATTCCTTTCAGATTCTTGTGAAGGAACAATACCCTGATGAACGCGACCTGACCAATTTCAACTCATTTTTTATCGGAGCCGTCTATGGCATAAGTTTGATTCTCCAGACGTTTGTGAACCCACGGATCATCAGCACCTATGGGCTCAGGGTTTCACTGTTTATCCTGCCTTTGGTGATGATCATTTTTTCCATAGCGTCGATTACCACCGGTAGCTTTTTGGGATTCGAAAAGAGCATTGCTCCTGCAGGGTTTATTTACTTCTTTTTGTTTGTTTCATTAAGCCGTCTGTTCAACTGGACCCTCCGCGATTCGCTCGAGAATCCGGTCTTCAAACTTTTCTTTATTCCGCTCGACAACCGCCTTCGATTTAACATTCAATCGAAAATCGAGGGCTTGGTAAATGAAATCGCTCGTTTTATATCCGGACTTTTGATCTTCGCTTTAGCACTAGTACCTTTTTTCAAGATCATTCACATCTCCTTTTTCCTTATCGTACTTTCTGGCTTGTACTTTTTAGTAGTAACAAAGCTTTATAACGGATATCGAAACAAACTCCGGATGAAACTGGAAAGCGGCGACGGACAACTCGAAAAACTTGAGAAAGGCTATGCTCAAATTACTACCCGGTTAGAGTCGATGCTTAATCTGCCCTCGCCAGGAAAGGCAATCTTTTCGTTCAAGCTGCTGGAAAAGATAAATGCTGCCCAGGCTCCGGGTTGGATCAATACTTTGATGAGGAACGAGGATGAGTCGGCGAGGGGCTACGCCCAGGAAAAACTCAATGAGCTCAAGGGACTTTCAGTATCGGACCAATTCGTGATCAGAATGGATTCCACCAAAGTGGAAGGGGCAGGCAAGAACGTACTGAGCAAGCTTGATCTTCAGTCGATCCTTGAAAGTGATGGCGATATCACAAAAGCACGCGTACAAAAACTAACGCGCTCGACAAACCCCAGCGACAGGCATTATGCCGCTGAACTTTTGCACCATATTTCGAAGGACGAGGGCACATCTTTTTTGATTGAGCTACTGAATGACTCTGAACAAAAAGTTCGAAATACCGCACTCAAAACCTCGATCAAGAAGTACAACACAGAGGTGATCAATGCCATCATCGAGAACCTTGGAAATCCCGTTTACAGCAATCAGGCAATGAATGCATTGGTGCTCATTGGAAGCGATACACTTACCGCTTTAGACACTTCCTTTTACCGAAGCGGACAGAGTACCCAAATGATGCTGCGCATTGTTCAGGTAATCGGGCGAATCGGGGGTGTGCGGGCAAGAGAAATACTATGGAGCAAGATTGACTATCCGAACAAGATCGTCGTGTCGCAGGTACTGTTGTCGTTGGGTGAGTGTGGATTCAAAGCCGGTATCTCCCAAATCACCCGGATCAAATACGCTATTGAATCCGATATCGCCGACATAAGCTGGAATTTAAGTGCGATCCAGGAAGTTGGAGACCATGGCTTTGCAGCGCGTATCAAATCCTCGTTGAGGTGGGAAATTCAAAATGACATCGAGCACATTTACATGTTGCTTACCATGCTTTACGATACTCGTTCGATACAACTTGTAAAGGAAAACATCGACAGCGGTACTGCCGAAGGTATTACTTATGCCATTGAGCTGTTGGATGTGTTCTTGTCCGAGCAGCTTAAGAAGCGAGTCATTCCCATACTTGATGATTTGACAACAGCGGAAAGGGTCAGCAGGCTGGAGGAGTTTTATCCGCGGGTAAAACTCGACGAAGCTTTAGTCCTCAAGTTCATGATCAATCGGGACTTCGCTCAGTCGAACCGATGGACGAAAGCGTGTGTATTGTTTCAGATCGGAAGTCTTGGCATTTCAGATTTCAAGATGGACTTGATCGCACAGTTGTTTAATCCGGATTGGTTATTGCGTGAAGTTTCAGCATGGGCTTTGCACAAAATTCACCCAGAAGCTTACGAACTAAATGCGAAGAGGCTGGGAGAGGACGTAAAGAGACAACTCGATGCATTGATCATCCAGTCCAAAAGGATGACGCGGTTCGAAAGAGTTTTGTTTTTCGAAAAGCAGAATTTTTTTGAAGATGTTCCCGGGCTTACACTTTCTTATCTCGCCGATATAAGCGAGGAGATCCACCTAAAGGAAAATGATTCCCTTTCATTGGATGAAAAGCTCAACAATAACTTTTACATTATCGTGAGGGGTATCGTGGAGTTTTATCAAAAAGGTGAGCGGGTCGGAAATTTTGGGAACGGCCAGTTTATCGGTGAAATGCTTGCCCTGCCGAATTTTGTCAGCACTAATCTTGTAATTGCGAGGTCCAATGTTGTAGTGCTGAAGTTTAACAAAGACCAGTTCTATGAACTGGTCGCTGACAACGTTAAATTAGCCGACAGGGTATTGGAATTCATTTGAGATGTCACGTTCAAAAAAAATCTTCTTTTTTGCATTGGGTATTTTTCTGGTCGTGTTGGTTTATGTCAGCTACGATATCAGCCGTCGTACTTCTTTCCCAGGGTCAAAGTCCCAGCTAAAGCAAAGATTGAAGGAAAAGTACAGTGCTCCTGATACTTTACCGGCCGATACCGTCTAGGTGGCAAAAAGAAGAAAATTTAATTTTTTCTTCATTTTTATTTTGCAATCGGTTGTTTTGACAACGATTTCTTTTTACCTTTAGATCAGATTAAAGCCAACTATAGACATGACAATCCCCCTTAGTCGAGAACTTCGGGGGATTTTCATTTTGCAGGATCTTTCAAATCGTGCTCGTTAGATTTCGCAATCCTACCTTCCTTTGCCACTCCAAGAAGCCGTGAATAAACTCATTGGCTGTTGTCTATTGTCATTCAACCCCGTATAATGCAATTCGTCTCCCAAATTCCCTTAGTAATCGATTTAGAGTGCATTATTTTCAAGTGCCGATGTACCTTGGTACTCGAAAGCCAACTATAGACAATGATTATCCCCGGAAGTCAAGGACCTCTGGGGATTTTCATTTTAAGGCAGGTCAGTCTACCCGCAGCCCCTTCCTTCCAGGATTTTCAGCATGCCATGTTAACAAATTTGTTACGAAACGTCCTTTAGAACTCTCTCGTCACTGAGCCATCTTTGTATATCTGACTTTCACGTTAATTTTTTCTTATGAACATTAAATTGGGGGGCGTTGCTGTTTGCATGGTTGTTTTTTTGTCGCAGTCCTGTGTGGATCACAATTTACCCGAGCCGGAAGTGGAGGCCTGTTCTGCTACGGTAAGCTTTTCGGATCAAGTGAATCCCATTATTAATTCAAATTGTGCGATTCCCGGATGCCACAACGGTGACAATGGTGCTGATAAAAACTGGACAGTCTTCAGCAATTTCCAGGCAAACAAAGAAGACGTCAAAGACAGGATCACCAGACCTCCCGGTACTCCAGGTCACATGCCCGCCGTCGGATCAATAACAGAAGAACAAATTCAAACAATAGTTTGCTGGGTCGATCAGGGTGGCCAAAATAACTAAACATTAAAAAGATGTACAACAAGGTTTTAGTCTTTGCTCTGGGATTCGGATGCCTGACAGTGGTGGCGAGCGCCCAAAAATATTCGACAGAACAAACTTTCGTTTCTTTTTTTTCGGATGCTGCGATTGAAGACATTAAAGCCGAGAACAAAAAAACTGCCGGTGTTTTTAATGCTGCCACAGGCGACATTGCATTTTCTGTTCCGATCAAGGATTACGAATTTGAAAAATCGCTGATGAAGGAACACTTTAATGAAAAATACATGGAGACTGAAAAGTATCCCAAGTCGACGTTTCAGGGAAAAGTTTCCGGATACGATCCCAACGCTACAGGGCCGCAGCAAGTAACCTCAAACGGCAAGCTAACAATCCATGGACAAACGCAGGAGGTTGAGATTCCGGGTACCATTGAAAAGCAGGGTGAAAAATTGCTGATGAAGTCAAAGTTCATAGTGAAACTGGAAGATTATAAAATTGCCATCCCTCAGCTCTTATGGCAAAATATTGCCGAGCAGGTGGAGGTAACTGTAGATTTTACTTTTAAACCGCAATAAGTTCATTCCACTAAACCCAAAATTGAATGATAAGAATTTTACCACTTGTCATCATCATCTTTCTGCATTTCAATGGGTTCTCCCAAAAGCGGTTCTTTTCTGAAAAGTCGAGCATCACCTTTTTTTCTGAGGGCGTTATCGAAGAAATCAAGGCAACAAACACAAAAGTGACCAGCATCCTCGACTTGATGAGCGGCGAGGTTGCCTACTTGCTGAGCCCTAAAGATTTTCAATTCGAAAAAAAGCTGATGCAGGTGCATTTCAATGAGAAGTATATGGAATCTGAAAAG
>DASUTP010000422.1:0-4287 GCA_036374515.1 Chryseolinea sp.
GGGATTAGTACCCTTTAAATCCATTGCTTTCGAGGATGGGGTGAACTTTACGGCCGGTTTACCCATTGTTAGAACGTCGCCTGATCACGGCACGGGCTATGGAATTGCGGGGAAAAATCAGGCTAACGAAGGTTCTTTAAGGGAAGCCATCTACCGGGCCGCAGAAATTTTTAAACAACGTGTAGAACCATCTAAAGAAAAATAACATTATTTAAGAGCCTGAAATACACCATTTAACCGCCGATCACTACTTATTTTTTTTTATTCTATATATTTGACCATGAAGTATCAGTTGAAATGGATATAGTCACTAAGAAGCAGTTGAACATACTTATTCAGTTGGCAGAAGCGGATAAACATTTTGCTAAAATTGAACGAGATTTGATCTTTAAGATCGCCCGCGAGCGTAATTTCTCCGATGAGGACGTGAATGAACTGATCCGCAACCCTCAACCCATTGATTCTTTGGGTGCCCTGTCCCTTGATCAAAAGTTCGACTATCTGATGTCGGCAATTGAATTGGTTTTCGTTGACCAGAATGTTTTTGAAAGCGAGATCATCTTTTGTAAGAATATCGCTATCAAGTTGGGATTCAAAAAAGGCATTATTGACTATTTCATTGAGAATTACGAGCTGAAAACACGCCAGGAATTCAAAGAAATCGCAATAAACGACTTCATTTAGCCCTTTCTCCCCCGATTTTTTACTTTTCTCATTTATTGTTCTAAATTTGCCGACTAATTTTTAAACGACTCAGTTTTGGGCATCGCGGCTTACAGTATCAATATTGTTGGCCTGAGCAACAAGGAGCACCAATTTCATTATGAGTTTGGTGACGAATTCTTCAGGAAATACGGAAGCGATATCGTTTCCGAGGGTAAATTCCTCGTCGATTTGTTCCTTACAAAGCACGAAACCTTTATTGAGACCGCGTTTAAGATTAGCGGTGTAGCGCGTTTGACGTGTGATCGGAGCCTGGAACCCTTCGATTTCCCCATTGAGAACAAAAGCAAGATCGTTTTCAAGTATGGAGATGAATACCAGGAAATTACGGATGAGATCGTCATTATCCCCCGGGATACCGCCACCCTTGAGCTTGGGCAGTATATTTATGAGTTCATCGCTTTAGGGATACCGTTAAAAAAACTTCATCCAAAATTTAAGGATGAGGCTGAGGATGACTCAGAAGGAAAGATCGTTTATACTTCTGAAACCACCGAAGAAAAGAAAGATGAAGAGGAAACAGATCCTCGATGGAATATTTTGAAGAAATTAAAATAAAATTGTTACGCCATGCCGAATCCAAAACGAAAAACCTCGAAAACTCGCAGAGATAAAAGAAGAACGCACTATAAGGCTCATGCCAAGCAATTGACTGTGTGTGCAACAACGGGTGAACATCATCTTCCTCATCGCGGATACTGGCATGAAGGAAAGCTTTACTACAATGGAAAAGTGGTAATGGAAAAAGAAGTATTGGCATAGTTACATGAATTCGCTTCACCTAGCTGACATCCGGTCGTTAAGAACCAAGAAGACACTAGTACCGGAAGCGACTTCTAAGAACATTTTTTAAGATCAACATACTTGATATGCTCGGCACACGTCCGAGCTTTTTCTTTTTACAGAACCAACTCAACGGGAAAAAATAAGTTATGGCCAACATCAGAGCTGCTATTACGGGTGTAGGAGGATACGTTCCAGACTACGTCCTTACCAACCAGGAGTTAGAAACCATGGTGGAGACAAGCGATGAATGGATTACCACGCGGACTGGAATAAAGGAGCGGAGGATTTTAAAAGGAGAAGGTCAAGGGGTTTCCGTACTGGGGATTGAAGCCGTGAAGGACCTGATCGCCAAAACGAAGATCGATCCAAAGGAGATAGATCTGGTAATTTTTGCTACGGTTACCGCCGACATGACTTTTCCCGCTACGGCTAACATCGTGGCTACTGCCGTTGGGGCCACCAACGCGTTCAGCTTTGACATGAGCGCAGCCTGTTCGGGGTTTATTTTTGCCCTTACCACAGGCGCCACTTACATTCAATCGGGTATGTACAAAAAGGTCATCGTCATTGGCGGTGATAAGATGTCGGCTATTATGGACTATACCGATCGCACAACGTGCATCATCTTCGGAGACGGCGCCGGCTGCGTATTGTTGGAACCCACCACCGAGGACGTTGGGGTTATGGATTATGTGTTGAAGAGCGATGGTACAGGTGAATCCTATTTACACATGAAAGCAGGTGGCAGTCGTTATCCAGCTTCAGAGGAAACGGTGAAATCCCGCCACCATTTTGTATATCAGGAGGGCGCTGCTGTTTTTAAGTTCGCCGTAACAAATATGGCCGACGTATCAGCGCAGGTTGCAGAGCGAAATAACTTAAAAGCCGAAGACATTGCCTGGCTGGTGCCACATCAGGCAAACAAGCGAATCATTGATGCCACGGCACAACGTGTAGGCATCACAGAAGATAAAGTAATGATGAATATCGAACGTTACGGAAACACTACCGGCGGTACGATTCCCTTGCTCTTGTGGGATTACGAAAAGAAACTTAAAAAGGGGGACAATCTGATCATTTCTGCGTTTGGCGGAGGCTTTACATGGGGCGCAGTTTACGTTAAATGGGCTTACAACCGTTGACGGTTCGCATATCATCTCAGGCTTCCGGAGGGAAATCTGATTCCTTGTATTTATTCAATTCATTTGTAAATTAAAGTCTTAAATTTTCTATGGCCACTGTTTCTGATCTAAGCAAAGGTAATTTCATTCGATTTAATGGCGAGGTGATGCAAGTCGAAGAACTTCAGCATCGCACCCCCGGCAACCTGCGTGCCTTCTATCAAATCAAGATGCGCAATGTGCGCAACGGAAAAGTCGCCGAGAACCGCTTCAGACCCGGAGATGAGGTTCAGATTCTCCGCGTTGAAACAAAGGAATATCAATATTTGTACAATGACGGCGACAGTCTCGTGTGTATGGATAACGTTACATTTGACCAGGTCTACCTCGATAAGAAGTTGCTTGGCAATTCCGTCAATTACATAAAGGAAGGTGTAACGCTGTTGATTGCATTTGAAAACGGCGATAGTGCTATTACCGCAGAACCGCCGACGCACGTAGTGATGGAGGTGCAGTATACCGAGCCCGGCATGCAGGGCGACACGGCTACACGCACGTTGAAACCTGCTACATTGGAAAATGGCACGGAGATACGCGTTCCCTTATTTGTTAATACAGGCGATAAAATTAAGATCCACACCAGCACGGGTGAATATGTTGAACGTGTAAAAGAATAATACAAACTTCATGAGTAAATCCCGCGCATCAAAACCTGCTGCTAAAAAGGAAGAATCTCCTGCACGAGCAACCAATGATTCCACTGCAAACCCCGCTTCAATGAAAACGTCAGAAATACGAGACTTAATTGATTTCATCTCCAAGTCAGGCTTGAACGAGGTGAACATTGAAACAAAAGAGCTGAAACTCAGTGTAAAGCGTGAACCCGACCAGAAAGTATTCAAATCTTCTCCGGCAATTGCGCATTCTGCGCCTATTCAGGCCGTTGCTCCAGCAACCTCCCCGGTTGGCTCGTTTTCCGCGCCCAGAGCAGAAGCACCTGCGGTTGCACCACCTTCTGGCAAAAAAACAGTTGAAATCAAGTCGCCGATGATTGGCACATTCTACAGGTCTTCCAATCCGGACTCCCCCGCTTTTGTTTCTGTTGGGGATAAGATTACAAAAGGCCAGACCGTCTGTATCATTGAAGCGATGAAGCTTTTCAATGAAATTGAATCTGAAGTGTCCGGCACCATAGTAAAAATACCGTTAGAAAATGCTACTCCGGTAGAATACGATCAGGTGCTCTTTGTCGTAGAACCAGATTAAGAATACATTTTCAAAGTCATAAGCAAAACCATATTCCGGCAGTCATGAGAGTAATTGACGCGGTGAATAGCTAATTGGAATTTATGTTCAAGAAAATACTTATAGCCAACCGAGGCGAAATTGCTTTACGTGTCATACGCACCTGCCGCGAAATGGATATCAAGACCGTTGCAGTCTATTCAACGGCAGATCGCGAAAGTCTTCATGTACGCTTCGCCGACGAAGCCGTTTGTATCGGCGATGCGCCCAGCAAGGATTCCTATTTGAATATACCGCGCATAATTTCAGCTGCTGAAATTACAAACGCAGACTCGATCCATCCGGGATACGGATTCCTTTCGGAACGATCTGAATTTTCCGCCATCTGTCACGAGTATGGAATAAAATTCAT
>DASUTP010000423.1:0-5775 GCA_036374515.1 Chryseolinea sp.
ATTACTGTTCACCAAGACTATGTCGGCGGTCTCTGCCGCTATATCGGAGCCTGAACCTATAGCGATTCCAACATCAGCTTGTGCCAAAGCTGGAGCATCGTTCACTCCATCACCCGTCATAGCAACAAATTCCCCTTTTGCCTGAAGTTCTTTTATCTTTTCTAATTTTTGATGCGGCAGAACCTCAGCAATAAAGCCATCCATACCAAGAGAATCACTTACCGACTTTGCCACCTCCTTATTATCGCCCGTAAGAAGCAAAGTTTTAATATTATGTGAATGCAGAATTTTAATGGCCTCATAGGATTGACTTCTGATTTCATCTGCAAGTCCGATGTATCCCACCACCTTATTGTTAGTCATGATAAATACAATTGTTTCTGCAGCAGAAGATGATACGTTGTGTGCTAAGTTATTTTCTTTAAGGAACCCGGGGCTTACTACCTTAACGTCGTTACCGTCGACAATTGCTTGTATTCCCTTGCCTGTAAGGGCTCTGAATTCGCTAAGTGTGGGAAGTTGCTGGTTTAACTCCGATGATTTCTTTAAAATGCCATTTGCAATTGGGTGTTCAGAATTTTGCTCCAGTGTTGCGGCAAGTCTTAAAATCTCATCTTTAGAAAAATTACTATCTACAGTATCAAACCGCACAACGTTAAATTCGCCTCGCGTCAGAGTTCCTGTCTTATCAAAAACCAAACTTGATATCTTCCGTGAGTTCTCGAAGGCCGTCCTATCTTTAATTAAAAGTCCGCTCTGGGCAGAAATGGCAGTGGATTTTGCGACTACCAACGGTACCGCTAAACCTAAAGCATGCGGACAGCAAATAACGATCACTGTTACTGTACGCTCCATAGCAAACGCAAGGTCCTGTCCGATGGCAAGCCAAACGATAAAGGTTGCAACACCAGATAGTAACGCAACTATGGTAAGCCACTTTGCAGCATGATCCGCTAAAAGTTGAGTTTTTGATTTTGCATTTTGCGCATCCTGAACCAATCTAATTACCTGAGCCAAGTATGAATCTTTGCTGCCATGCAATACCTCAACCTTCAAAGATCCTTCTCCGTTGATAGCACCAGCGATTACTTTATCACCTTTTTCTTTTTCAGCAGGCTTTGACTCTCCGGTTAGCATTGACTCATTCAAGTAACTTTTCCCATCACTAATGACTCCGTCCGCCGCGATTTTTTCACCGGGTTTAACGAGGATGACATCGCCTGCCTTTAACGTGTCAGTTTTCACATCCATTACGTGATCACCGTGAACTAGGTGAGCTTCAGCGGGCATTAGTTGGACCAGGAGTTCAAGCTCCCGGGATGCACTCATTATTGACTTCATTTCGATCCAATGGCCTAAGAGCATAATGAGTATTAGCGTGGCAAGCTCCCAAAAAAAGTCCATGCCCTCCAATCCAAATACTATTGCAACGCTATAGACATATGCAACTGTAATTGCTACTGCGACAAGTGTCATCATTCCTAATGAACTGGATTTAACCTCATTTACTAATCCCTGTAGAAACGGCCATCCTCCGTAGAAAAATATAATGGATGATAGTATTAGCAAAGCATACTTCGAGCCGGGAAAAGACCAGTCAACATTCAACCAATGTTGAATCATGGAAGAAAGGACAACTACTGGAATTGTAAGAACCAACACGGCGTAAAATCTCTTTTTGAAATCTTCGATCATGCCACTATGATGAGAATGGCCGGCCGTGCTTTTGTGGCCATGCAGGCTCATATCATGACCATGGCTTTCCATAGTCGCTGAATGGTTATGAGAGCCATGGTCAGCGTTTTCCATTGATTTAACTGGAACTAGATCCATTCCACATTTCGGACATCGACCAGGCTCATCGTTGACTACATCCGGATGCATTGGACAACTATATTGCTGATGACTTGAGTGGGTCATAATTTATTTTTTAATGATTGTATCTAAATCTAGCGTCATCCCATCATCTTCGTGGTCAAGTTGTGACCGTGAAACACAAATACGCCTGGGTATTGTGGGGTGTCATTGTCACGTGAACTTTTTCTGCCAGGCATTAGCAGCACTGTGTCCTTCCAGGCGACCTTACTCTGATGCGATTACGTCTTACTTTCTCCCATGCGTTCAAGTACCGAAATGAGGCGCCATCGAGTGCGTCATTAGCAAAACTTCAGCTTAGATGAAATTTATTCATCAGTATAGAATGGTGAGGCAAATTGTTGCAACCATGACACCAAAAATAAGCATGATTATTCGGCGTGTACAGCTCATATCCTTATTGGTTGCCCAAAGTTAATTGAACAATAGTAGCTGCATGTTATACTTAAACAGCAAGTATTTATAAGATTTACCAGTCACGGCTTGTTTAGAAAGTGTTTGGGATCTCAAATAACGGCCCCATCCATCGAGGGCCGGAAAAACGGTTCGTTTGTCCTCCCCACTCAAAAGTAAGATTCTGTAAATCGGAATTTAATAGGCGGCGGATATATTCAACTGCCTAAGAACGAGAAAATGGATGGCTACTTAAGATTAAACTAAGATTTCAACGAAAAGAGCTAAAACTTATATTGCGTTTTCGAAGCGGGACTGGTAAAACGCGCAATCAAGAAAACAGTCGTTCAATCAATCCTATGACAAGGTTCACTAGAATTTACCAACATTAAGATTCAAAATTTCTCTTACCTAACTCATCTCAATTCCTCCGCTCGAACAATTCAATTAGATTTCCTGAAGGGTCCAATAGTAAAATTTGTTTACCTGCGGGGGCAGTAACGAGGTCATTTCGAAACTTAGCTTGCTTGACCTTTAGGTCTTCTATCACAGCTTCAATATTTTGAACTTCAAGCTGAAATCTGTTCCAACCACCAGGCGCGGGTTTGGCGCCGTCGGGCATAGACTGGCCTGCGCCACCTGCGCCCGGTTTGTTAAATACCAGATGCAAATTTCCTTTCGAAAGCATAGCAAAGGCATCTGGGGTATGCATAAGCACTTCGAAGCCGAGCAGTTGAGTATAAAACGTTATACATGAGTCGACATCATCAACGATATATCGAACGCTCACGGTGGTTGGGTTTGCAATCGTACCTTTCATTTTTTTTTGATGTTTTAGTTGCCAGCACATAGTCACACACTGCGCCATATCATTGGGCGCAAGATGATTTATTCATTTGATGCGAAGAGCGATGCCGCTGAAGCTTGTACCAAGAAGTCCAAGTATCAGCGCGACAATTGCCCCTGCCTTTCCTCCACCAGTGCCGAAGCCTCCACTTGTATTTGCAAGATGCAACACACTCACAACCGCCGCGACTAATCCCAACGCCAATGCCGCAAGTGCCCAGGGTCGCCACCCACTTGTTCCGCCCACGGAGCGTCTCTTGACGCGCCATCCGATGATCATGCTACTTAATCCGGCAACAACACCAATAAGCGACTTAGCTCGACCGGAAGTGATCCCTGTAAAGTAAGGAGTCTTTGCGTCTTTGTTGCTGCGCGCAGCAGCCTGTTCCGTTTGCGAATACGCAACGTGACTTTGACTAAGTGAAAAAACAATGATTAACAAAGCCGGCACGGTGAATGAAATTAGGTTTCTCATCTTGAATCATGTTAGTCGCTCAAAAAAAAATACACGCGGCACTACTATTTGCGAAGTAGTTGCATGATGTTTCCCTTGCAAAGAAGAGATTCAGTGCGATAAATTCTTGGAAAATTGCGACATTTTAACCCTTGAAGTCGCGCGTAGCCCTGGGGTCTGGCGCTTCCAGGTTATTTAAAGAATATTCTCTGGGGCTGTAGCCCGAGTATTTTTTGAATTCAAGGGTAAAATGCGACTGATCGTAATACCCACACTCAATCGCGATCTGCGCAAGCGACTTGTCGCCGCGCGCTGATTCTCTCATTGCATTCTTAAACCGTACGATCTTAAAAAACTCTTTGGGACTAAACCCGGAATACTCTTTGAATTTTCGTTCGAATTGTCTCCTTGATAAATTAAAATCATTCACCAGAGATGGAATGGAAGTAACCACATTGCTTTCGACTATCCCGTTCAAACGTTTCACAAATCCAAGATCACGCATCGCGGACTTTCTTTTAATCCGGTCAAGTAGAAAGTTCGTCACAATTTTTACCCGGGCTGTGTCATCGCCCGCTAGCATAACTTTTTCTTCGAGAACCTTGCCCTCCCCACCCCACAATGTTTGACTATCTATTTTCTGATTGGTCAATTCACTGGCAGGCAAACCAAAGAGTGCGTTAAATGAAACAGGATAGAGATAAACTCCAAACAACGTAAAATCTTGCTCGGCCGTAAACAGTCTGTATTTTTGTGCCTGACCGAACACACCTGATGAGAACGTAAATCCTTCGGCGCCATCTTCAGAGCTGATCGCTAATTGTCCACGGCAGTAAAATATGAGTTCAAGACAATTATCCGGGAGTGCACGGTGAACGAAAGGAGCCACCGATTCAACCTTGGCCTCAAGGTTCCAAAAAAAACGGACATAGTCAGCCAGTTCTTTACATGGCCTCTGAATTCTGAAGTTCGTCATATCAATTAAGGTTCTGACACCGTCACCATCGCTATTGAGCCTCTATTGCTATTAGAGTTCCCATCTAAATAAATCAAGACGTAAAATAAGATTAAAAGTTATGATTAAGCTTCATATTCGCCCTACCATATTGGCCGCTTGCGATTCTTTAGTATTTAGCACAACTCATTCGCAGCTGGACAATTGCTGACGAAACAATGCTTCCGCGCGTTCAACCTTGAGATCCGGCCGAGCACTGCTGTCAACAAATAAAGTATCACCAGAAACATTTCTGACAGTGCAGGATTCGTTCAATAGTAATAACGGTAACCATATCTGTTGCGGGTTATAGAGGAGCTGGAAAACGTTGCAATGTAAAAAAAATTAGGGCGTGATATTAAATCAGCCGTTATTCAACTTCTCGGTTTCTATATCTATCTAAATAATTTAGGTTATCATCCATTAGATTCACGCTTAGTCGCGCAATGAAATCATCAGCTATGTTAACCAGCAATCTAAAACATACACTTCAACATTCTTATATGATAAGTTGCAGCAATAATTAATCTTGGCTAACTTAAGTCAGTGTTTTATCTAGACGGATTCATTCGAAATAGAAAGGTTAACAAATAAAATGATTACTGAATAAGCAAAACATTTTAACAACGTTTTTTGGCAGGTGAAAAATGTAGAGAACCCAAACCCAGGTGTAATATGAAGTCAAGAGTTATATTGTTAACGCTTAGTATCATTTTGTCTTTCATTGGATGTAAACAATCGGGCCAAAAGATAGGTCCAGAACAAGCGAGAGAAATTGCCAAGGAAGCGTATATCTATGGTTTTCCACTTATCATGAATTACAAAACGCTGTATGTAAACGCAATTGATAAAAACTCTGGCGACTATAAAGGTGCCATTAACCAATTGTCTTGCGACGCGAGGTTGTATACACCCGAAGACAAGGCAATCGTTACCCCCAACTCGGATACTCCGTATTGCATGTTTTGGAGTGATGTCCGAGATGAACCAGTTATTTTTTCAGTACCTGAGGTCGATGCAAAAAGATACTACAGCTTTCAGTTTATTGATTTATTTACACACAATTTTGCATATTTAGGTTCGCTAACGAAAGGAAACAAAGCAGGTAAATATTTAGTAGCGCTGGAAAGTTGGGAGGGAGAAATTCCTAAAGATATTACCGAAGTTTTCCGTTGTGAAACGGGAATGTTTTTCACCATTGTTCGCACTCAGC
>DASUTP010000424.1:0-2608 GCA_036374515.1 Chryseolinea sp.
CTGCCTAAAACAGGGACCTATGCCAAGAACTAAGATCCTGTATGTGGAAGACGAGCCGTTTCTCGGACGGATCGTAAAGGAAAGCCTTGAAAGCAGGGAATTTGATGTGCTGATGGTAACGGATGGTATAAACGCCGTCTCCACATTTGCAAAAGAAAAGCCCGACATCTGCGTGTTTGATATCATGCTCCCGACAAAAGACGGCTACTCCATCGCGCGGGAGATCCGCCAGATGAATCTGACCGTGCCCATCATCTTCGTAACGGCAAAAAATCAGACCGAAGATGTACTTAAAGGTTTTGAGTCGGGTGGTAATGACTATATCCGGAAACCTTTTAGCATGGAAGAATTGATTGTACGAGTAAATAACCTGCTAAAACTCGCAGCCCACAAAAATTCAAAAATCCCGGAAACCGTTTCCTTAGGAAAATTTGAATTTGTTCCCCTTCGATTCGAACTGAAGTGTGGAGGGTCGGTCAGAAAATTATCCAACCGCGAAAGCACTTTGCTGCAATTGCTGACAGAAAACAAGAATGCAACGGTCTTACGAAAAGAAATTCTGCTAAAGCTGTGGGGCGACGATTCCTTTTTTAACTCACGCAACCTCGATGTTTACATTACGAAGCTGCGTGATTATTTAAAGGAAGACAAGGCCATAGAAATCATTACTATAAAAGGGATTGGATATCAGTTTACCGTTAGCGAATGACATAATTCCATTATTTCAATTCTGAAATGTTTGGAACCTGGTCTACCAGAATCTGTTTTTTGTTCTCAGGGTTCGCGTACGGCAAATTATTCAAAGGACGTCCTGAAGTAATGAAAGCATAAATATCGTCTGCCACTTCTTTCGGCGCACCCCAATGCATGTTGTGACCCAGGTCTTCGAGGGGATAGCCCGGTAGTGGCGGGGGTAATTTTCCATAAGTTTTATAGAATATTTTCGTGCCATGGGCTTTCGCTGCCGACTGAAATGCTGCTTTTACCTGTTCCTGGTCCTTGGAAGAAGTTACCACGTCCTGCGTCGACCATAGGATCATTGTGGGGATTCTTAACGCCTCAAGGGAAGTCCGGTAGTCAACTTTACTCAGCGATTTGATTACGCCGATCCATGTACCCAATGGTATTTGAAGCGTCTCCGGGAAAACAGCGTCCAAAAAGTCTTCCGCAGCAGATATCTCTACCACCCAGTTTTCCTTCAGGTAGTCTTGGATGCTTTTTCCCATGTCAAATGGTGAAGTAAAATAAGCATCCATGGGCCAGACGGCGTTAGTTTCTTCCTCAATAAAACAACGATAATCGGTCTCGATCAGATCTCGTATTAAAAAGTCGTGAATTACTTCACTTTCTTTTCCATTGACGAACGTCCCGATCAACGTAATACTGGAGATACGGTCCGGATAATTCAGCGCCAGCTCCTGCGCGATGATGCTACCCATCGAGTGTCCGGCTATGTGCATTTTGTCAATGCAGAGCTGGTCCATAAGATTTATAACGTCTTCGGCAAATAGTCTGGGCGTAAAACATTGTTCGGGTACCTGTCTGCAGGGAACAGCGTTAGGCATGGAAGTTTCTCCGTGGCCACGCAGGTCGGGCGCTATAATGCGGACGTCGCCGTGAGCGCGCCGCAGATCTTCAATCAGCAATTGAAACGACCTGCTGGTGTCGGTATAGCCATGCAGCAACAATAATTGGGGTCCGGAAAGATTTCCCGAGTCGAAGTATTTCATACAAATACCGGTGTTCAGCTCAATAAATCGCTTGTGGTCGTTGAAGGCTGCAAATTTATTTTGCGGAAACGCGAGGCCCGAAATCAGGAATGCCGCAACGGTCAAGATAGTTTTCATTATTTGTAAGGGTTGAAGTTGATGTTTGAATTGTTTTATAGCAAAGGAGCATACCGTGAAGCGACGGATTTGAAGCATAAGCCGCCGGACCCATACATGGGCCACGGCGACCTATGGGCTCCAATCACTATTTTGTTTTCGGCGTTGTAATGTCTCTTGCGCGAAGCATATCCCAAATACGTACAGATGCCCCGTTGTAAAAGCCAGTGTTATGGTCAAAATCCTTGGGGTTGCGAAATGTGCCGAATATAATGTCGAAAAGCGGGAGATCGGAGTAATTGAACTCATGGATCCCTCTCGCATGGTGATACGTGTGGCTTTCAGGCCGCTGAATGAAATAGCCCACCCACTGCGGAGTTTTTACATTGGCGTGCTGAAAGATGCTGAAGAAATTTGTTACCAATAGCATGATCGTAATGGCTTGTGGTGAAAGCCCTGCGATCAGGCTAAAGCAAATACTTCCCAATACCGTCCAGCCGATCATGTCGAAAGGACTGAAGAAGAAGGCTCCATAGGTATCGAGGCGTTCCGCGCTGTGATGCATCTGGTGAAACGTTTTCCAAAGAAAATCGCTGCGGTGCAGGCAATAATGCCAGACAAAAACGCCAAATTCATATAAGAGGACCGCGACAACACTACCCCAAAAAACGCCTAGCCCTGTCCAGTCAAAAATCCGGTATTTTTCAAGAAATGGATTGACGAACATCGGGAGGTACGAGGACAGGAAAAAATAGAAGGCAAAGGCTACAAGTCCCTTAATC